>NZ_JBEYLC010000025.1:0-81153 GCF_040635885.1 Nocardiopsis sp. NPDC006832
CGGCGAGCGTGCGATGGCGGTACTCACCGGCCGGTGGAGAGCGCTGCATCACACCACGATGAGCCCGTCCAAGATCGGGATGATCGTGCAAGCCGAGTTGGCGCTGACCAATATCGAGAAGCAAACTCGCTGAGATCACCTCATTGTAGATGGCGTCTCCATACTTCTTCAGGTCGTCGTTCCACTCGGGATTCTTGACCATCTGGACCATGAAGTCGCCATCGAAGGCCTTGCCGTTCTGCGGGTTGATGATGGTCCTCTGCGGCCATGAGCCTTGAGGAATCTTCTTCTTGAGGAGTGGCCCCAGTTCCTCGTCGGCCTTCAGAAGGTCGTAGATGGCATCGACCCGTCCGCTGAGGGTCTCCAGCTTGAACTTGGAGAGGTTGACGGTGTTGTCGAGAAAGTTCTTGAAGTAGTCGACGTGCCTCATGATGTGCCTCCGATTGGGGTTTGTGCGCAGGGCTCCTGCCCTAGATGATTGAGTCCGATGTCTTCAGCCGTGGTAGGGGCACCACAGCGCTTGCAGAAGGTCGCGCCTCGGGAGAAGACGTCAGTAACGTTCGTTCGATAGAGCTGGAGGAGCACGATGAGGCGGACTTCCCCTCCATGGGGTGCTGGCATCGCGGTCGTGGTGCGAGCCGTCACATACGGAGCAAGGTCGGTCTTCTGGCCACAGGGGCGGTCCCCCGACGAAACTGCCGTGGTACGACGGCTGGCCCGCGCGTGAGTGGAGGGGTATCGCCCCTCCCAGACGGTTAGGTCATAGCTCATGAGTTAAGGCTCTCAAGGCATGACGACATTCTGTTCGACCGTGTATCGGATCTGACCGCCAGGGCGGCCGGGGCTTCGGTGGAATCGGCCGTATACGGCCGGTGGGGTGACAGGACGTGGCCCGGGCCCAAAGCGTGCTCCATGTGACCGTCGGGGCGGCTGTGGGGCGCTGGTGGGTGGCCATGGGGGTATCCCGGGGCGGGGCCGCTAGGGTCACGGAATGGCAAAGTGCTTCGGGAGGTCGACCCCCACCTGCACCCACCTTGTACTGGGGAGCACACGAGGAGCACACATCGCCCAGAAACACGACGAGGACCTCGCCTGAGGTCCTCGTGTACCCCGTCTGACCTGGGGTTTTGTGGCGCACCCGGCAGGATTCGAACCTGCGACCGTCGGATTAGAAGTCCGGTGCTCTATCCACTGAGCTACGGGTGCTCGATTGGGTTGTGACCTGACATTGCTGCGGGTGATCAGGGCGTGACGTTTTGTGGGGTGGGGTGGCGGTCCAGTGGGCGGCTGGTCTGGGCAGTGGTGTCCCGGGCAGACATTCTAGGGTATTCGTCAGATGTCGCCCACGGGAGGGCAAAGACTCACCAACTACGGTGATTCGCAGTTGCGTCTCATTACCACGCGCGCTCCACCAAATCGGTCGCTATGGGCTTCGAGCCCCACGTTACCCGTGATTAACCCCGGGTGCGCCGCTGCGCGGCCGGTGTTTCGTGAACTGGCCGCCCCGGCGCGGGGGCGGCCGGGAGGGTCAGAAGACCCACCATTGACCTGCCAGGACCATCAGTGACGCCACCGCGAACAGCATGCGCTCCCCCTTTCCCTCGACTCTAGAGCCTCTAGGTGTATGGGCCGTTGCATTGCGTGGCAAACCCGGGTTTGCCGTGGTTTGGGCACCCTCGTAGGTGCTGTTGACTGAGAGGGTGAGACGGGGACTGATCGCGGGATTCGTGCTGGACAGGTTGGTGCCGGACCCCCGGAGGGGACACCCCGTGGCGCTCTTCGGGGCGGCCGCGGGATGGTGTGAACGTCGACTTTACCGGGATTCCGTGGCCGCGGGCGTTCTGTTCGTCGGGGCGACGGTGCTTCCGGTGGTGGCGGCGGGGTCACGGCTGCGGGGATCGGCGGTCACGGCCGTCGCGACCTGGGCGGTCCTGGGCGGCAGCATGTTGGGGCGAGAGGCCGAACGGGTGGCCGACGCACTGGAGCGTGGGGATCTGGACGGGGCGCGCACGTTGGTCGGTGGGTTGTGCGGGCGCGAGGTCGAGCACCTGGACGCGGACGGGATGGCGCGGGCCGTGGTCGAGTCGGTCGCGGAGAACACCTCCGACGCAGTGGTCGGGCCGCTGCTGTGGGGAGCGTTGTGCGGCCCCGCCGGGCTGGTGGGGTTCCGGGCGGTCAACACACTGGACGCCATGGTCGGACACCGAAGTGAGCGCTACGAACGGTTCGGCAAGGCCGCCGCGCGCTCGGACGACGTGGCCGGTTGGGCACCGTCGAGGCTGACCGCGTTGCTCGCGATCGCGGCGGCGCCGGTGGTGGGTGGAAGCCCCGAACGGGCGTGGCGGGTGTGGCGAAGGGACGGTGGTGCGCATCCGAGTCCGAACGCCGGGCAGTGCGAGGCCGCGTTCGCCGGGGCGCTGGATCGCGGGTTGGGTGGCACGAACGTCTACGGGGACCGGGTGGAGCATCGACCGGTGATGGGGGAGGGGCCCGAGGTGGGAGTGGCGGACATTCGTCGGGCCGTGCGTCTGGCACGCGTGGTGAACCTGGGCGCGTTGTTGGTGGCGGTGGCCCGGTGAACGCGATCCTGGTCGCCGGTACCACCTCGGACGCCGGCAAGAGCGTGGTCACGGCGGGGTTGTGCCGGTGGCTGGCCCGGCAGGGGGTGCGGGTGGCCCCGTTCAAGGCGCAGAACATGTCGTTGAACTCCACGGTGACGCCGAGTGGGGCGGAGATCGGCCGCGCCCAGGCGATGCAGGCCGCCGCCTGTGGGATCGAACCCACCGCCGACATGAACCCGGTGCTGCTCAAGCCGGGGGCGGGCGGCAGCCAGGTGGTGATCGACGGACGGGCGGTCGGCGAGGTGGACGCCCTGGGCCATGGAGTCATGCGCGAACGCATGCGCGCCGCCTCCTTGGCGGGCCTGGCCCGGTTGCGTGAGGACTACGACGTGGTGGTGTGCGAGGGGGCGGGCAGCCCGGCCGAGATCAACCTGCGGGCCGGGGACATCGCGAACATGGGGCTGGCGCGCGCCGCCGATCTACCGGTGGTGGTGGTCGGCGACATCGACCGCGGCGGGGTGTTCGCGTCGATGTTCGGGACACTGGCGCTCTTGGCCGAGGAAGACCAGGCGCTGGTCGCGGGCTTCGTCGTGAACAAGTTCCGGGGCGACCGGTCGTTGTTGGAACCCGGCCTGGAGATGTTGCGGAACCTGACCGGGCGCCCGGTGTTGGGGGTCCTGCCGTGGCTGGACGGATTGTGGTTGGACGTGGAGGACTCCCTGGCGCTCGGTGTGGATCGGGGGCCCATGGCTCCGCCGCTCGCCCGCACGCTGCGGGTCGCGGTGGTGCGACTGCCGCGGATCAGCAACTTCACCGACATCGACGCCCTGGCCGTGGAGCCGGGGGTCGACGTGCGGTTCGTGACCTCCGCGACGGAGGCCGCCGACGCCGACCTGGTGGTGCTGCCGGGCAGCCGGGCGACCGTGCGCGATCTGGCGTGGGTGCGCGAGCGCGGTATCGACCGGGTGCTGGCGGACCGGCCCGTGTTGGGGATCTGCGGCGGTTACCAGATGCTGGCCGAGTCCATCCGCGACGAGGTGGAGTCGCACGCGGGTTCGGTGCCGGGGTTGGGTCTGCTGCCCACGACGGTGGAGTTCGCGGCGGACAAGACGTTGGGACGTCCGGTGGGATGGGCCTATGGGCAGCGGGTGGAGGCCTACGAGATCCATCACGGCAGGGTGTCCGTGCGCGGGGGCGAACCGTTCCTGGACGGCTGCCGGCACGGTCGTGTGTGGGGGACCACCTGGCACGGAGCCTTGGAGAACGACGGATTCCGCCGGGCCTTCCTGACCGAGGTGGCGCACGTGGCGGGTCGTGACTTCGTGGTGGCTCCGGACACGGACTTCGCTGCCGCCCGCGCGGAACGACTGGACGCGTTGGGTGACCTGGTGGCGGAGCATGTGGACACCGACGCGGTGTGGCGACTGCTCGGGGAGGGTGTCCCGAAGGGGGCGCCGTTCATCCCGCCGGGGGCGCCGGGCGTGTCGTGACCCGGCGCGCGGTCACCGGGAACGCCCGACCGAGGGCGTCCCGGGACACGCGAGGGGTCAGGCCGCCAGGGATCGGGCGTAGTTGACCTGCTGGTTGATCTGACGCACGAGCGCCGGGCTGCTCACCGGGAGCTGTGTGGCGTGGTACCTGCCGTCGGCCTGCACCGTGACCTGCACGTGCCCGGTGGTCTTGGTCTCCTTCACCAGGAGGATCAACAGGCCCAGCAGGCAGGTCCACCAGAAGATGAGGATGGCGACGATGATCGCCCAGGTGGGGGTGGACTGTTCGGTGCGGCTCATGTCCGACAGGGTCCACACGCTGCCCTTGATGGGGAAGCGGCCGGCGGGGGTGATGACGCTGGTCTGGGTGACGGCGATGTCCCCGATGGTGAGCAGGGTGGGTTCGGGGGCGGGGTGGCCTCCCGGGTCGGCCGGCAGGTAACCACCGGTGGGGTTTCCGTAGGGCTCCAGTTGCCCTCCGGAGTGCTGTTGTGGGGGAAGGCCCCAGCCGGGGGTCTGGCCGTCCGGCTGCTGCCAGGGGCGGCCTTGCTCGGGGTACTCGTTCATGTGGGAATTGTGTCAAAGCCCCTGTCCCGGCCGATGCCCTGCGGACGGTCGAGTGTGGATCGTGGCCGGTTGTGGCCACCCTTCGACGTTCGGTGGCGTGGTGGATACGGGTTGTACGCAGCCGTTTCGGCTGGTGTGGCCTGGCTCACCGTAAACGTGGCGCTCCGAACCGGTGTGCGGTGGACCCTCCCGAAAAACATGAAAGTCTTTCGCGATTTCCTTACTCGTGCGTAACCTTTCGCTGATCCATCGCCCGCACCCCCAGGTGGTGACGTATATGTCTCCCGCACCCCCGCCCCTTCGACCCTCCTCGCGCAGGATCCCGTTCCGCGCCGGCGCCATGGGCGCGGCCCTGGCCGTCACGGCCTCCCTCGCAGCCGCCCTGCCGGCCCCCCCGGTCATGGCCGAGCCGGTCGCCTACGAGGACTACTGCGCGCCCTCCGGGTGCCACGACATCCTTCCCCCGGGCCAGAACGGCAACGCCACGCTGGTCGAGATCCTCGGCCACCAGGTCTTCGGCACACGCCCGGAGCACTCCTCCAGCCAACTCGACATGTACGACGACCTCGTGCACCACTACGACGGACTCACCGAGGAAGGCCTCGACGACTTCTTCCAGGACGCCTCCTACGGCGTCGACGAGGACGAGGTCGACCGCGAGTACCGGCCGCGCGAGGACGTCACCATCGTCCGCGACGCGGCGCACGGCATTCCACACATCACCGGCACCACGCGAGAGGGCACCATGTTCGGTGCCGGGTACGCGGCCGGTGAGGACCGCCTCTTCCTCATGGACATCCTGCGCCGGGTCGGTCGCGGTGAGCTCACCTCCTTCGCCGGCGGAGCGGAGGGCAACCGGGGCCTCGAACAGGACCTGTGGGCCACCGCCCCCTACACCGAGGAGGACAAACAGCTCCAGATCGACCGGATCGCGAGCGAGGGCGGCGAACGTGGCGAGCAGGCACTCGCCGACGTCGACTCCTACCTGGAGGGCGTCAACGCCTACATCGAAGAGGCCGACGGCGGGCGCTACTTCCCCGGCGAGTACGTGCTGACCGGGCACAAGGACGCCATCACCAACTCCGGTGAGATCGAGCCCTTCACCACCACGGACGTCGTGGGCATCGCCGCCATGGTCGGCGGCATCTTCGGCGGCGGTGGCGGCGGTGAGGTCCAGTCCGCGATCGTCCTGGCCAACTTCCAGGACCGCTACGGAGCCGAGGAGGGCCTGGAGCTCTGGCGGGCCTGGCGCATGGAGAACGATCCCGAGGCCTCCGTGACCGTCGACGGCGAGTTCCCCTACTCCCAGACCCCCGACGATCCGATCGGTCAGGTCGTCCCCGATCCCGGCTCGGTCGAGCCCTACGACATCGTCCACGACGAGTACGGTTCGGCGGCCCCGGACGCCGCGTCCCAGGCCTCCACCACCGAGGCCCCGGACGTCCCCGAAGCCGACGCGCCCACCGTGGCGGAACTCGACGAGGACCAGCGGGCCGAGCTGGAGGAGATGGTCGAGGAGGGCGATCTGTCCGCCGCCGAGGGCATCTTCGACGACGGAGTGCTGCCCGAGGGCTTCATGGACCCGCGCGGCATGTCCAACGCCCTGCTGGTGTCCGGCGAGCACACCGAGAGCGGCAACCCCGTCGCGGTGATGGGACCGCAGACCGGATACTTCTCCCCGCAGCTGCTCATGCTCCAGGAACTCCAGGGGCCGGGCATCAGCGCGCGCGGCGCCTCCTTCGCGGGTGTGAGCTTCTACGTCCAGATGGGGCGCGGGGTCGACTACGCCTGGAGCGCCACCTCGGCGGGCCAGGACATCACCGACACCTTCGCCGTGGACCTGTGCGAGACCGACGGCTCCGAGCCCACCACCGCCTCGCGTTCCTACGTGAACTCCTCCGGCGACTGCGTGGACTTCGAGGCCCTGAGCGTCAGCAACGACTGGACGCCCACCATCGCCGACGGTACCGAGGAGGGCGGCTACACGCTCACCTCGCTGCGTTCCGAACACGGCCTGGTGAGTTCCTTCGCCACCGTCGACGGGGCACCGGTGGCCTTCACCGAGCTGCGGTCCACCTACATGCGCGAGGTCGACTCCATCATCGGGTTCCAGAAGTTCAACGACCCCGACCTGATCAACTCGGCGGAGACCTTCACCGAGGCCGCCCACGACATCGCCTACGCGTTCAACTGGCACTACGTCGACGACCAGGACATCGCGTTCATCAACTCCGGCGACAACCCCGTCCGGACCGAGGGCACCGACCCCAACATGCCCATCGACGCCTATTCCGACGCCGGCTGGTCCGGTTGGGACCCGGCCACCAACGGGGCCGACTACCACCCGCCGTCCGACCACCCGCAGCAGATCAACCCGGACTACATCGTCAACTGGAACAACAAGCCGGCCCAGGGCTACACGTCGGGCTGGTCGACCGGTTCGGTGCACCGGAACGACCTGCTGGACGGTCGCGTCTCCGGCCTCATCGAGGACGGCCACCGCTTCACCACGGCCTCCCTCACCGGCACGATGATGGAGGCCGGGGTCGCCGACCTGCGCGCCGAACAGGTCCTTCCACTGCTGTTGGAGGTCATCGACACCGCGGAGGTGGACGACCCCGAACTCGCCGAGACGGTCGAGTCCCTGCGCACCTGGGCGGACTCGGGGGCCCTGCGCCGCGAACCCCAACGCGACGCCGGTCACTACGAGCACGCCGACGCCATCCGGGTGCTGGACGCCTGGTGGCCGATCCTGGTGCGAGCCCAGTTCGAACCCGGTCTGGGCGAGGGTCTGTACGAGGAGCTGACCCGCGCCGTCCAGACCGACGAGTCGCCCTCCGGCTCCATCGGCGGCGGCGAACCGGGCAGTGTCAACCAGGGGCAGCCGCACCGTGGTTCGGCGTTCCAGTACGGCTGGTGGTCGTACGTGGACAAGGACCTGCGAACGGCCTTGGACCAGGAGGTCGACGGCGCGCTCGGCGACCGGGTCTACTGCGGCGAGGGCGACCTCGGCGACTGCCGGACGGTGCTGCTGGACAGCCTCGCCTCGGCCGCGGCCACCCCGGCCGAGGAGGTCTACCCCGGGGACGAGCACTGCTCGGCCGGTGACCAGCTGTGCGCCGACACCGTGATCCACCAGTCGGTGGGCGGAATCGACATGTGGCCGATCGCCTGGCAGAACCGGCCCACCTACCAGTTGGTCTACGAGTTCTCCGGCGGCCGGTGACGCCCACCACCCGCGCATAGGGGACGAGAGCGGCCCGTGGCATCCCGCCACGGGCCGCGATCCTGTATCCATTACCGGATTCTTGTGGTTGGCCAGGGTTGTGTGGGTAGCTTAAGGACTACCCGAAACCACAGCGGGAGGGCCGACAGGAACATGCCTGCTTGGCTGATCTGGATCATCCTCGCGGCCGCCCTCGGGGCCGCCGAGTTCTTCACCCTGACCTTCGTCCTGGGGTTGCTGGCCACCGCCGCACTGGTCGCCGGCCTCCTGGGGGCCCTGGGACTACCGGTGGTCGTGCAGATCATCG
This sequence comes from Nocardiopsis sp. NPDC006832, assembly GCF_040635885.1. Taxonomy (NCBI): domain Bacteria; kingdom Bacillati; phylum Actinomycetota; class Actinomycetes; order Streptosporangiales; family Nocardiopsidaceae; genus Nocardiopsis; species Nocardiopsis sp. NPDC006832. The sequence continues at coordinate 8,152 of NZ_JBEYLC010000025.1, forward strand.
GGTTCGCCGCCGCCTCCGCCGCCGGGGTCTGGCTGGTCAAACCGATCATGGACCGGCAGATCGCCCGCGGACCGGACGTTCGTTCCGGCACGGCCGCCCTGGTGGGGCGATCCGCCTTGGTCCTGGAGCCGGTCGACGCCGACCACGGACTCGTCAAGCTCAGCGGGGAGGAATGGTCGGCGCGGTCCATCGACGAGGACCTCGTCATCCCGGTGGGCGCGCACGTCGACGTCGTGGAGATCGACGGGGCCACCGCCGTGGTCTATCCGCGCGAGGCGTTGCCCGAACCCATCGAGCCGAACGGTCCCGACCAGACCCGACCGGGACAGGACCGTCCCGAAGCGGACTGATCACGGCCACCACGGTCACCACGGTCATCCGAAACCGAGCCGCACAAGCCACCAATCGACCTAGGCACAGGTACAGAAGATGGACCCTGCGATACCGCTCATCATCATCGCCGTTCTCCTGGTCGCCATCGCTTTGTCGGCGATCCGAATCGTTCCCCAGGCCCGCGCCTACAACATCGAGCGCTTCGGCCGTTACATCCGCACCCTCGACCCCGGACTGAACTTCATCATTCCGGGGGTGGACCGGGTCAACTCCAAGTTCGACCTGCGCGAACAGGTCTTCAGCTCGCGTCCCCAACCCGTGATCACCGAGGACAACCTGGTGGTCAACATAGACACCGTCCTCTACTACCAGGTGACCCAGCCCAAGGCCGCCGCCTACGAGGTCGCCAACTACATCCAGGCAATAGACCAACTCACCGTCACCACGCTGCGCAACGTCATCGGTTCCATGGACCTGGAACGCACGTTGACCTCCCGCGAGGAGATCAACACCCGGCTGCGCGGGGTCCTCGACGAGACCACCGGAAAGTGGGGCATCCGCATCAACCGGGTCGAGATCAAGGCGATCGACCCGCCGCCCACCATCAAGGAGGCGATGGAGAAGCAGATGCGGGCCGACCGCGACAAGCGCGCGGCCATCCTGCACGCCGAGGGTGAACGCCAGTCCCGCATCCTCAAGGCGGAGGGCGCCCGCCAGCAGGCCATCCTTGAGGCCCAGGGTGACCAGCAGGCGGCGATCCTGCGCGCAGACGGTGAGGCCAAGGCGATCGAGCAGGTCTTCCAGGCGGTGCACGCCAACGACGCCGACGCCAAGCTGCTCGCCTACAAGTACCTGGAGACCCTGCCGAGCCTCGCCGAGGGCGAGGGCAACACGTTCTGGGTGATCCCCGGCGAGTTCACCGAGGCGGTCAAGAACGTCTCGCACGCCTTCGCCGGCGACGCCGCCAAGACGGCTCCGTCCACGGAGAAGGGGCAGCGGGAGGCGGGGGACTCGGGCCCCGCGCAGATCACCGGCCCGGACCCGGCGAGGTCCACCTCATCTCAGGCGGCGGCGCAGGCCGCGGAGGCCGCCGAGAAGGCGGTCGCCGACGCCCGGGACGACGTTCGCCGGGCCGGGGCCAACATGGGTTCGACCCCGTCCCAGCGCAAGGGCGAGTGAGGCCGACCGGACGGAATCGACGACGATGGCGGTGGTCGCCCCGACAACGGGCGGCCACCGCACGTCGCGTGGACCCTCAGACCAGCAGCAGTTTGCCGGTGGTGGCACGCGAGGTGAGGTCCTCGTGCGCCCGGGCCGCCTCCTCCAACGGGTAGCGGCCGCCGACCCGAACGTCCAGACGCCCCCGCTCGACCAGTTCGAACAGGTCGCGGGCCCGACCCAGCAGCTCCTCGCGGTCGGTGACGAAGTGGGCGAGGGAGGGGCGGGTGAGGTAGACCGAACCGGCGCTGTTGAGCCGCTGCGGGTCCACCGGTTCCACCAGGCCGCTGGACTGCCCGAACAGGGCCAGAACCCCGCGCGGGCGCAGCGAGGCCAGGCTCGCGTCGAAGGTGTCCTTGCCGACGCCGTCGTAGACCGCCGCGACGCCTTCGCCGTCGGTGAGGTCACGGACGGCTTCGGCCACCGGGACCTCGGTGTAGCGGACGATCTCGTCGGCGCCGGCCGCGCGGGCGACGGCCTCCTTCGCCTCCGTGGAGACGGTGCCGATCACCCGGGCGCCCCGGGCCTTGGCCAGCTGGGTGATGAGCAGCCCGGTGCCGCCCGCGGCGGCGTGCACCAGGATGGTCTCGCCCTCGGCCACCGGGTGTACCGAGTAGGTGAGGTAGTGGGCGGTCATGCCCTGGAGCAGCAGCGCGGCGGCCTGTTCGTCGGTGACCCCGTCGGGGACGGGGACCGCCAGGCGGGCGTCGACGGTGGCGCGGTCGGCGTACCCGCCGGGCGACATCGCCCAGCCCACGCGTTGTCCCACCTTCAGGTCGGTGACGTCCTCACCGACCGCCGTGATCGTGCCCGAGGCCTCCATGCCCGGAACGAACGGCAGGTCCACCTTGTAGACGCCGCCGCGCTGGTAGACGTCGATGAAGTTGACGCCCCGGGCGGCCACGTCCAGGAGCACCTGGCCCGGGCCGGGGGTCGGGTCGTCGATCTCCTGTGTGCGTAGGACCTCGGGTCCGCCGAACTCCTCCATCACGATGGCGCGCATGTCGTCTCGTCCTCCCTGTCGCGATGACCTCCGAGGGCCACCGGATCACCCTGGTCGTCGTGGCCTCGACGCTAACGCGCCCGCCCTCGGGAGGGAACGCCCGCTTCGGAGCCGGGTGGGACCGAGGATGGATTCCCTACTCGGTGTCGACGCGGTGTAGCGCGAAGTCCGTGTACGCCACGGCGATCTGTTCGTTGCCGGAGGCGGCCCGTTGGATCAGACCGACCTGGCGTCGCTCGTCGTCGTCGAGGTCGGAGCTGTCCGGCAGCGGTTGTTCGTCCACGGTGCTCAGCGCGAGTTCGTCGTTGATCCACATGCTCAGGTCCATGTACGGGTCCTCGCCCTCCTCGGTCACGTACTCGCAGGAGAACTTGAGGTTGTTGGTGACCAGGTCACCCAGGTTCGTGTCGTAGGGAAGACCGTCGACCTCGCTCTCCTCGTCGAACAGGTCGTAGGTGGAGAACCCCTCGATCTCGGTGGTGGAGGCGAGCGCGGTGCTGCCGCTCTCCTCGGTCACCCGACGGATCTGCGCCTCGCCGCCGTCCAGGCGGACCTGTGCCTCGTACATGGTGCCCTCCTCATCCTCCTGTCCCCAGCAGTAGGCGCCCGTGGTCGCCTCGCCCGGACCGGAGAGGGGCGCCATGGTGGTGCTGATGAGGACCTGCGGGGGCGTCTCCCCGACGGAGGGGACGCGCGCGCCTTGGCCCTCCTTGAACGACGAGTCGATCGAGACCACCATGGCGTTCTGTTGGTCCCAGTACCCGATGCTGTTCAGGTCGGGGTATTGCTGGTCGAAATGGGTGGAACTCGGCCAGTCGGGGTCCGTGGCGAAGTCGGTGGTGTAGATGCTCGTGACGTTCTCCGGAGGGGCGTCCGATCCGGAGAACAGCGCGAAGCCGCCGATGGTGGCGACCAACACCAGCGCGACCGCACCACCGCCGATGAGCATGAGCTTGCGCCGGCCGCCACCGGAGGCGCCGTTCACCGGCTGTCCGGGGCCGTTCGGGACGCCGGGACCACCGGGGCCGTTCGGGCCGCTGTGCATCCCGTACGCGGCTTGACCGTACGGGGGCGCTTGCCCGTGCCACCCGACCTGTCCCTGGCCGTGCTGGGGGCCGGACTGCGGGTGGGCACCGTGACCTCCCATGGGGCCTTGCCGGTGCCCTTGCGGGTGGAAGGCCTGGGTTCCGGGCGCACCGGGGACGCCCGGCTGCCCTTGGGGACCGGAGGGGCCCTGGAACCCGGGCTGCCCCGGGGCGCCCGGCCCGCCCTGGTGCGCCTGTCGGGTGTGCGGCGGGACCGGACCGCCGATGGGCGGGGCGACGCCCCCATTGGGCGTCTGCCCTTGGCCGGGGCCCTGAAGGTGTTCGGTCGGCACCTGGTCCGTGGGAGCGGCACCCGTCCGCCGCGGACCGGATTCCTCCGGCGGTGGCGTGCCCGCCACCGGAGCGCTACTCGGTGGTGCCCAGGAGGTACTGATGGTCCGTCGTACCTCCGACTCCTCCGGGTCCTCCTGACCGGTCAGCTTGGCCAGCAGTTGCTGGGAGGAGGGACGGTTGGCGGGGTTCTTGTCCAGCGCGCCCCCGACCAGGTCCAGCAGGCTCGGATCCAACCCGTCCAGCTTGGGTTCGGCCGAGGAGATGTTGTGCAGCACCGCGGGCACCGTCGCCGCGTCGAAGGGCGCGTCCCCGATGCCGGCGAACGCCACCAGGCAACCCCAGGCGAAGATGTCCGCGGCCGGTGTGGCCTGCTCTCCCAGGATCAGCTCCGGCGCCATGTAGGAAGGGGTGCCCATGAGCTGACTGGAACGGGTGATGCCGCCGCCGGCGTCGTCCATGGCGCGGGCGATGCCGAAGTCGATCACCTTCGGCCCCACAGTGGACAGCAGAACGTTGGCGGGTTTGAGGTCGCGGTGGATCACCCCGGAGCCATGGATGGCGGTCAACGCCGCGGCCACGCCCATCGCCAGACCCTCAAGGGTGCCGCCGTGCATCGGCCCCTGCGCGCGCACAGCCTCGTCCAGGTTCGGGCCGGCCACGTACTCCGAAACGATGAACAGCGGCTCGCTCTCCAACCGGGCGTCGATGACCCCGGCCGTGGAGAAACGGGCCACCCGCCTGGCGGCGTCCACCTCTCGGGCGAACCGTTTCCGGAAGGACTCGTCGTCGGCCAGGTCCGGGTGGATGAGCTTGACGGCGACGGAGCGGCCGCCGGGATCCTCGGCGAGGTAGACGGTGCCCATGCCGCCGCGTCCGAGCCGACTGACGATGCGGTAACCGTCGAGTTCGCGCGGGTCGCCCGCGCGCAGGGGTTTGCCGCTTGAGTGGCCGTTGGACGTCACAGTCGAGGGTCCTCACAAATCGTGTGATAAGCGCCTATCAGCGTACCGACGCCGGTACCGGAGCGCGTTTCGGAGGGGTGTGATCCCACTGGAGACGAAACGGTTCTGTCGGTGGTGGTCGTCAAAGCGCGGGAACCGCCACGGTCACTCGTCGAGGATCCGCTCCACCCGGAAGTTCTCGTACAGCACCCGGAACGGGGACGTGCTCTGACCGCGGTGGTACTGCACGGCCTGGCGCTGGACGTATTGGTGGTCGGCGTAGTCGTCCGGGTAGGGCTCCTCGTCCACCGCGCTCACCGCGAGTCCGTCGTTGACCCACATTCGGATCTCGGCGGTCGGAACCTCACCCTCGTCGCCCGGGGTGAACTCACAGGCGAGCTTGATGTTGTTGCTCACCGGCTCCGGTTCCTCCCCACGGGACGTGGCCTGATCCGCTCCGTCGGTGGGGACCGCGGGATAGGGGCGGAACTCCGAGACCTCGCCCTTGGCCAGTTCCTCGGGATCCCAGGAGTCGTCGGCCAGGGTGCCCGAGATCTTGTCGATCACGGCCTCCGCGCCGTCCGCCCGCAACCAGGCACGATAGGTCGCCGTGTAGTCCTGGTCCGGGTGGTCGGGGTAACCGTCGGTGTCGTCCTCGTCCAGTTCGGCGTCGGTCGGGTGCAGGTCGCGGATGCACCGGAGTCCGACGGTGAGGTAGTCGTAGCCCTCCAGCACCTGGACGTCGCTGGTGACCAGGAGTCGTTCGGTGGTGTTCACGCCCTGGGCGGAGGGGGCCATCCAGTTGCGTCCGACGCTCGGATCCATCTCCGCGTTGGGGTCCATCGCCATCACGATCCCCTCGCCCGGCGCGTAGCCGCTGTCGTAAGGGCCGTCGTCCTCGTCGTAGATGGAGTCGCCCCACCCGGGGTCGGTGGCGAAGTCGGAGCCGTACAGGGTGGTGAGGTCCTCCGGGGGCGCGTCGTTCCCCGCCGCCAAGGCGAAGGAGAGACCGGCGATCAGGACCACGGCGCCCGTCCCGGCCCCGGCTCCGAGGAGGAGCCCGCGTCGGCGTGTGGGGGGTCCGCCGGCGCCCTGTGCGGTCTGGGTCGGGGGTGTGGCCGTGACCGGGGGCGGCGTCCACGTGGCGCTGATGGTGCGACCGGCCTCCTCCTCCGAGACGCCGGGCCGTCCCACGAGCCGATCCAGGATCGCCTGGGCGGTGGGCCGATTCGCGGGGTTCTTGTCGAGGGCTTGGCGCACCAGGACCGTCAGGGCGGGGTCCAGCCCGTCGAGCCGGGGCGCGGCCGTGGTGACGTTGTGCAGGACCGCCGGGACCGTCGCCGCGTGGAAGGGCGTCCTGCCGGTGCCGGCGAACGCCACCAGGCATCCCCAGGCGAACACGTCCGCGGCGGGGGTGGCCGGGTGACCGTGCAGGAGTTCGGGCGCGATGTAGGAGGGCGTGCCCATGAGCCGGCTGGAACGGGTGATGCCGCCGCCGTCGTCGTCCAGGGCGCGGGCGATGCCGAAGTCGATCACCTTCGGTCCGACGGGGGAGAGCAGCACGTTCGCGGGTTTGAGGTCGCGGTGGACCACACCCGAGCGGTGAATGGCGGTGAGCGCCGCCGCCACGCCCATGGCCAGTCCTTCGAGGTCACCGCCGCGGAGGGGACCGCGTTCGCGCACGGCCCGGGACAGGTCCGGGCCCGGGACGAACTCGGAGACGACGAACAGGGGGTCGCCCTCCAGGCGGGCGTCGATGACCCCGGCGGTGGAGAAGCGGGCCACACGGCGTGCGGTCTCGACCTCGCGGGCGAAGCGTCGCCGGAACGAGGGGTTCTCGGCCAGGTCGGGGTGGACGACCTTGAGCGCGACCTGTCGCCGGGAGTGGTCCTCGGCCAGGTACACGGTGCCCATGCCGCCGCGTCCCAGCCGGCGCGACAGGCGGTATCCGTCGATCTCCGTGGGGTCTCCGGAATGGGGGGTGGCGGGGCCGTCGTGCCCGTTGAACATGTGGGATGCCTCGTGGGGGTCGTGGGGGGCGCCGAGTGCCACGGTGCTCGCGGGTCCGTGGCTCGGGGGCTTCTCGGTCCCACGGATGGTTTCACAGGTGGTGATGTCGTCGAGGCGGAAACAGTTCCACGGCGGCCTTCCCTTCGCTAGTATTCGATCACACGTTCGAATGCCTGCTCGTACTTCCCCGCGTGCGGGCACCCCGGCGGTGCGCCCTGGCACCGCCGGACGCCAAACGAGGAGTCGGTCGATGCTTGGGGGAACGGTTGTGGGGCGGTACTACGGAGCGGACGTCACGGTCGTGGAGGAGGACGGCAGGCCCACCCGCTTCGTGTGGGACGGGCGGGTCTACGGGGTGCGCAGGATCATCGACCAGTGGGTGACCCTGCGCCGTGACTGGACACCGGGTGAGAGCTCCCAGGTACCCGAATGTCGGCACTGGAGGGTCGAGGCCGGATCGTCCTACTCCCAGGGGGTGTACGAACTCCGGCACGACACCACCACCGGTGAGTGGCTGCTCTCCCGGGTGTGGGGATGATCCGGGGGAGAACAGGGGACGGCCGGGTCGGTGCTACCACCGACCCGGCCGTCCTCGTCTACGGGGTCGTCTCCAGGTCCGTCGGCAGGAGACTGTAGACGGCCAGGTCGGTGCGGCCCTCGTTCAACGGCATCGCGTTGCGCTCCACGCCCTCGTGGACGAATCCGGTGGACTCGGCCACCCGGCGAGATGCGGTGTTGCCCACCGCTGCCTTGATCTCGATCCGTTGGAAGCCCTGTTCGATCGCCCAGCGGGACACCGCCACGACCGCCTCGGCGGCGTAGCCATGGCCCCGCCCCCAAGGCGAGATCCAGTAGCCGACCTCGGTGACCTTCGCGGGCCACTCGGTGCGCAGCAGGGCCGCCGAACCGACGAACCGGCCGCCCTCGCGCTCCAACAGGGCCCAGTGCTGGCCGTCGCCGGACGTACGAATGCCCGGCGCCAGACGCAGACAGAAGTCCTCCGCGTTCTCCCGGGTGTAGGGCTCGCCCGGGGACGGTAGCGGAACCCACCGCTGGAGGTCGGGGTCCACGCACGAGGCGTACACGTCGTCGATGTCGCGTTCGAGTACCGATCGCAGTCGGAGCCGCTCGGTCTCCAGGATGACCGCGGGCATGATCGGCGTGCTCTGAACGGTGGTCATGGTGGAGTCGGACCCTCTTTCCTCGAATCGCGCCGCGCACCCACGGCGTGGCGGCAGCGCTCACGATAGCCGCGCCGGCCAGGGTCGCCGCAACCGGATATCGAGGTGGTCACCGTCGTGACCTGCAAAAAGAGGCCTTCGCCACAGGGGTGCTAGAGCAGGCCACGGGCCACCCGCTCTCGGATGGCGGAGTCGAACACGTCGGCGAAGGCGTTGCCGGGGCACTCGGTGTCCAGCCAGTCCCGGTGCCGGGCCACCGCCTCCTGCGGGGTGACCGCGCCGGTGTCCGGGTTCACGTACTCGATCTCCCGAGCCGGGTCCACGCCGGTCAGCGCGCACAGCACCCGCAGCACCGTCACCAGTGAGTCCTGGGCGGCGCGGGTGGGCACCTCGTGGGTGAAGTCGCCGAGCAGGCACACCCCGATGTTGGCGTGGTTGAAGCCCGCCGCGTGGCCGGCCGTCACCGAACGGGCGCGGCCGGGCAGCGGCACCCCGGAGAAGACCGGGATCCGGTCCTCGCCCGAGTGCCGACCCTCGTAGACCACGCCGTCGGGGTCGATGAGCAGGTGGTAGCCGATGTCGCCCCAAGCCTGCTCGGCCGCGTGGAGTCGATACACCGCGCGCACGTCGGCGGCGTGGTCGTCGGTGGTCGCCATGGCCGTGTGGTGCACGGTCAGCGCCTGGACCCGATGGAACTCGGCCGGCCAGAGGTCGTCGCCGTCCTCGTCGAAGCGCAGGGACTCGTCCGCGCCCCAGCCCGCCCGCGTGCGCACCGGCAACAGGGAGGTGCCCGACAACGATCGGTACTCACCGCCCTCGGCGGAGAGCGTGGTCCGCTCCGGTCCACCGAAGGTGAGCGGTTCGCCGTCGCGGACGTTCACCGCGGTCAGGTCGGAACCGTCGGCGCCGCGTACCTGGTAGCCGATCGCGCCTTCCGGGGCGCGCACCATCGCGGTGGAGGCCGGGTCGAGGTGGTCCGGTCCTTCGGTGTGGAAGTGCAGCTCCCGCCAGGAGCCCCACCCGTCGGGGAGCTCGAAGCGCACCGAGGCGCCGGAGGCCCGATCGGGCGACCTGGAGACGGAGACCAGGTCGAACCGGCGGTCGGGGCGTACAGGGGAGCCGGTGGAGGTGGTGGTCTCGGTGAGTACCCGGGGGACGGCCCGGGTGTCGGAGCCCTGCGCCGAAGCGGCCGTGGGCGTGAGCAGCACGGGGGCCAAGGAGCCGAGGCCCGCCGCCGTGGCGGTGGTCAGGAAGGTACGCCGTCGCATGTGTGTCCGTTCTGTTCGCCGACTGTGTTCATCGCGGGGCAGGGCGTCAGGGGACGGGGACCGCAACAGCCTGCCACATGCCTGTGACATACGGCACGTGGGCGCGTCCTCGAAGTCCGAAGCGCTCGGACGCGGGGACCACACTGGAACCACTGGTCACATCGGAAACAAGGATGGGTGGGGTGTTGGAACGGACCGGAGAGGACCGAGACGGCGAGCACATGGACGACGATCACCACGACCTGCGCCACCACGGCGACGCGGAGGTGGGACCGGGACTACTCGACCTGGCCGTCAACGTCCGCGGGCGCACCCCGCCGGACCGGGTGCTCCGTCGGATCACCGACTCGCTCACCGACCTCGGCTCCTACCCCGACCCCGAACGGGCCCGCGTGGCCGTGGCCCGGCGGCATCGACGCGACCCCCGTCAGGTCCTGCCGACGGCCGGCGCGGCGGAGGCGTTCGTGCTCGTCGCCCGGGCGCTGAACCCCCGAAGGGCCGTCGTGATCCACCCCCAGTTCACCGAACCCGAGGCCGCCCTGCGCGCCGCCGGCCACGGGGTGGACCGGGTCCTGCTGCCGGCACCCGACTTCCTCCTGGACCCCGGGTCGGTCCCCGAGGACGCCGACCTCGTCGTGGTCGGCAACCCCACCAACCCGACCTCGGTCCTGCACCCCGCCGCGTCGATCGCGGCACTCGCCCGACCGGGGCGGATCCTGGTGGTGGACGAGGCCTTCGCGGACTGCGTCCCGGGCGAACCGGAGTCCCTGGCCCACCGCACGGACCTGCCCGGCCTCGTGGTGGTCCGCAGCCTCACCAAGACCTGGTCCCTGGCCGGGTTGCGGGCCGGCTACCTGCTCGCCGCACCGGACCTGGTCGCCCGACTGGCCGAGGCACAACCCTTATGGTCGGTCTCCACCCCGGCCCTGGCCGCCATGGAGGAGTGCGTCACGCCCCAGGCCCTCGCCGAGACGGAGCACTGGGCTCGGGGCCTGGCCGAGGAACGTCGCGCGCTCACCGAAGACCTGACGAACCACGGACTCACCGTCGTCCCTCGCGCGAGAGCATCTTTTCTGCTGGTCAAGGCGGTGGACGGGGAATCGTTGCGGCTTCGTTTGCGTGCGGAGGGCATCGCGGTCCGACGCGGCGACACCTTCCCTGGACTGGGGCCGGAGTGGTTCCGTGTGGCGGTGCGGGACTCCGGTACACGGCACGCGCTGACGCGGACTCTGGCACAGTTGATGGTGACTTGAGGGCCCGGCGGTGTGCCGGGAACGGGTTGCCCGGGGTCGGAGGGACCCCCACTGAGCGGCGCGAACGCCGCGGACTACGCTGGTTCGGATCCATCTCGGACCGGGCCCGAACGGGCAGCCCACGGACCTCTGCCTTCGGGGAGCGACCATGACCAACGATGACCGCGAGGAAGCCCGTCACACGGAGGGCGATCCCTCCGAACCACGGCGCGGCAAGCCCTCGCCGGGCCTCGGCCCGCGCCTGGGAGGTCTGCTCGACGGGCTGCCGGAGAGCGGCAAGGGCGCCCAGGGCGCCCCCGGCGCACCGGCCCCGCAAGGGGAGGAGCCGCGGTCCGTGCCGGGCAACCCCTTCCGCAGACCCCTGCGGGAACCCGCGGCGCCCAGTCGGCAGGTGCGCCCGGCGACCCCGCCCGCACCGGCCGCTCCACCCGCACCTCCCAGGAACGTGACACCGGAACCCGAGCCCGCTCCGGAACCGGAACCCGAGGCCGCGCCGGAACCCGAGGCCGAACCCGTGTCCACACGGGCGCCGGGCACCGCCCGCGATCCTCGACCGAACGTCATCCCCTTCCGCGGCGGCCCCCACCCGGCGGCACGGCCACAGGAGCCCCCCGCACCCGGGTCCGACTCCCCGCGAGAAGGAATCGCACAGGAACCACCCCCCGCGCAGGGTTCCACCGAACCCGACACAGCCACGAACCCCGGCCACGTGGACCAGGTCCCCGCGGCCGCCGAACCAGCGGAGCAGAGCGACACCGTGCACGCACACGAAGCAGCGGCCTCCTTCCCGGAGCCGCAGCACACCGGGCCACCCCGGGTGGGAGAGCCGGCCGGCGACGTCCGCGGCCGGCCCGTTCCGGCCCCCGAAACGCCCGCCGACGACGCCTGGCGGCACACCGGCCACGACTTCGACGACGCCGAACGCGCCGCCGTCTACCGTGCCATCCGCGAACGTCGCGACGTCCGAGCGGGTTTCCGGCCCGACCCGATCCCCGCCGACGTGCTCACCCGCGTCCTGGAGGCCGCCCACCAGGCGCCCAGCATCGGGCACACCCAGCCCTGGGACTTCCTGGTCATCGACGACACGGAACTGCGCGCACGGGTCCGCGACCTCGCCGAGCAGGAACGGGACTCCCACTCCGGGGACCGTCCCGGCGCTCGCGCCCACGCCTTCTCCGGTCTCAAGGTCGAGGCGATCCTGGACAGCCCGCTCAACATCGCGGTGACGGTCGACCCGACCCGGGGCGCGCAGGCGCCCGGACGCCACGCCAAGCCCGCCTCCTACGCGGCCGCGCTCGCCGTCGAGAACCTGTGGCTGGCCGCCCGCGCCGAGGGACTGGGCGTAGGTTGGGTCGGGATCACCGACGAGCGCGGTGTCGCCGACGTGCTCGCCCTGCCCTCCCATCTGGAGGTCGTCGCCTACCTGTGCGTCGGCTACGTCGACGAGTTCCCCACCGAACCCGAGCTCGGCCTCAGCGGCTGGGTGAAGGGACGCCCCCTGTCTTGGGCGGTGCACCGTGACCGCTACGGTCGCCGCGGTCTGCCCGGCCAGGAGCCCACCACCCTCCTGGAGGAGACCATCACCGCCATCGGAGCGCTGAACGCCCGCGCCGTGGAGGAGGCCAGAGACCGCCAGGCCAGGATGACCAAGCCGCTGGGGTCCCTCGGCGTGCTGGAGGACGTTTCGGTGCAGCTCGCCGGGTTGGCGGGGGAGTGCCCTCCGCCCATCCCCGAACCGGCCGCCGTCGCGGTGTTCGCCGGTGACCATGGTGTGTACGCCCAGGGGGTGACCGCCTGGCCGCAGGAGGTCACCGCGCAGATGGTGCAGAACTTCATCGACGGCGGTGCCGTGGTCAACGCCTTCGCCGAGCAGGTGGGCGCCGAGGTGACCGTAGTGGACGTGGGCGTGGTCGGCGACCTGCCCTCGGCCGCCGGTCTGCTGCCCCGCAAGGTCGCGCGGGGGACCGCCGACTTCACCCAGGGGCCGGCGATGAGCCGCGAGCAGGCGCTACAGGCCCTGGAAGGCGGGATCGAGGTGGCCCGCGACCTGGTTTCGGCGGGCAACCGCTGCCTGATCACCGGGGACATGGGGATCGGCAACACGACCCCCGCCGCGGCGCTGGTGTGCGCCTTCACCGGAACCGACCCGGCCGAGGCCACCGGTCGGGGCACCGGTGTGGACGACGCCACCTACGAACACAAGGTCGAGGTCGTTCGCAAGGCCCTGGCCGCCAACCCGGTGGACCCCGAGGACCCGATCGGAACCCTGGCGGCCTTGGGCGGCCTGGAGCACGCCGCGCTGGCCGGATTCATCCTGGGCGCCTCGGCGCTGCGGATCCCGGTGTTGTTGGACGGGGTCATCGCCGGCTCGGCCGCGCTGGCCGCCGCCGCGATCTCCCCGGAGTCGTTGAGCGCCTGCTTCGCCGGGCACCGTTCCACCGAGCCCGGTCACGGTGTGGTCCTGCGCCACCTGGGACTGACCCCGCTGGTGGACCTGGAGATGCGACTGGGCGAGGGGTCCGGCGCGCTGCTGGCGCTGCCTCTGCTGCAGGGCTCGGCGCGGGCGCTGCGCACCGTCGCCACCTTCGATTCCGCGGGGGTCTCCACGGACCGGTGATCCGGTCGGGCCGTGATGGTACGTGTCCTGGGACGAGGGGACCCCGCCACCAGAGGAGGTGGTGGGGTCCCCTCGCGTCGATGCGGCGGGAGTCACCCCGCTCCGTGCTCACCCCTTTACACGGCTGTAATACCGCTTTGACAAGGTATTTTGGAGCAATCGCCGAAATTCTCCGGCGGCGTGCCGGGGCATCGGTCCCGCGCGCACCCCGCCGCCGATGTCGGGGGCCGGTACGGACGACCATGAGGGGTACGATCCGTGACCTATCTCCTTGGCCTGCGCATGCGGGACCGTGACGTGCTGGTCGTGGGCGGCGGAAGGGTCGCCCAACGTCGGGTGCCCGTCCTCCTCGGGGCCGGCGCCCGGGTCACCCTCGTCTCTCCGGAGGTGTCCGCCGCGCTGGAGGACCTCGCCGACGCGGGACGTCTCACCTGGGTGCGCCGCCCCTTCGAACCCGGTGACGTGGTCGGTCCCGATTCCCCCGCCTACTGGCTGGTGCACGCGGCCACCGACTCCGCCGAGGTCAACGCCGCCGTGGCCGCCGAGGCCGAGGACTCCCGGATCTGGTGCGTGCGCGCCGACGACCGGCACGCCTCCTCCGCCTGGACCCCGGCCAGCGGTGACTCCGGTGGAATCACCGTGGGCGTGGTGGCCTCCGGCGATCCCAAACGTTCGGCCGGGGTACGCGACGCCATCATCGAGGGTCTGGCCGAGGGCGCCCTGGACGCCCGACGCGGACGCGAACGCCTCAGCGGCGTCGCCCTCGTCGGCGGCGGCCCGGGCGACCCGGGCCTGATCACCGTCCGCGGCCGCCGGCTCCTGTCCCAGGCGGACGTGGTGGTGGTCGATCGGCTCGCCCCCACCTCCCTGTTGGACGCGCTGCCCTCGGACGTGGAGATCGTGGACGCCGCGAAGATCCCCTACGGCCGCTCCATGACCCAGGACGAGATCAACTCCGTCCTCGTCGAACGGGCCAAGGAGGGGAAGTTCGTCGTCCGGCTCAAGGGCGGGGACTCCTTCCTGTTCGGTCGAGGTGGGGAGGAGGTGGCCGCGTGCGTCGCCGCAGGCGTCCCGGTCATCGCGGTCCCCGGGGTCACCAGCGCGCTGGCCGCCCCGGCCGGAGCGGGCATCCCCACCACCCACCGCGGAGTGACGCAGGACGTGCACATCGTCTCCGCGCACGTGGCCCCGGGCGACGCGCGCTCGACCGTCGATTGGGCGGGCCTGGCCCGTTCCAACGGTACGATCGTCGCTCTCATGGGTCTGGAACGGATCGAGGCGATCGTCGAGGCGCTGACTTCGAACGGTCGCTCCGGGGACACCCCCGTCGCCGTGGTCCAGGAAGCGACCCTGCCATCGCAGCGAACCGTGACCGGTACGCTGGCGAACATCGCAGCCACGGTTCGATCGGCCGGAATGCGGCCCCCCGCGGTGGTGATCATCGGAGAAGTGGTCCGAACAGCGCGGGAACTTGACATACTGCACACGGGAACCCAGAGCGACCTGGATCGTCTGGCGACCGGGCGCGATCTGGAGTGAGACCTCCGACGGCGGCACACGCCAGGCCCGTCGACGGGGACCATCAGCAGTGATGAGGAGGGCATACCGATCATGACCCGGCCGTCGGCCGCACCGGACACCTCCGGTTCCGATGCCCCGGACCGGTTCACCACCGGACCGGACGCCACCTCCGCGCGACCCACCGCGGACCCCTCAGCCGTGCACGGGGACGAGACCCCCGACAACGGCCGCCGGGGTCCCACCGTTCCCGTGCCCTCCGGGCCGGCCAAACATCGGGCGCCCGGCAACGAGGACGACCGTTTCGAACAGGTCCTGGAGTCGCTGCGCAAGCAGATCCGCGATCTGCGCTTCGCCGAGGGGCTGGCCGGCGCCGACGATGGCAAGGCCCTTCAGGTGGACGTGCTCGCCCAGCTGTCCGACTACGTCCTGCCGCGGGTGCGCCGCCCCGACATCCCCCTGCTCATCGCCGTGGCCGGTTCCACCGGTGCCGGTAAGTCCACGCTGGTCAACAGTCTGGTCGGCGAGCAGGTGACCACCACGGGCGTGCGTCGCCCCACCACCAACAGCCCCGTCCTGGCCTGCAACCCGGCCGACGTGGACTGGTTCAGCGAGGCCTCCTTCATCCCCACCCTGCCGCGAGTACGTCAGCAGGGTCTGGCCATGCCCGGCAAGGACGGCATGCTGGTGCTGGCCGCCACCGAGGCCATGCCCGCGGGGGTGGCGCTGCTGGACACTCCCGACGTCGACTCCGCGGTGTCGGCCCACCACGAGTTCGCCGCCAAGTTCCTGGACGCCGCCGACCTGTGGGTGTTCGTCACCACCAGCGGACGCTACGCCGACGCGCGGGTCTGGGAGTTCCTCCAGGTCGCCAGGGACCGGGACACCTCCCTGGCCGTGGTGCTCTCCCGGGTGCCGCGCAAGGGCCGTCGCCAGTTGCTCGACCACTTCGGCGCCATGCTGGAGGCCAACGGTCTGAGCAACGCCTCCCGGTTCGCGATCCCCGAGACCGACCAGATCGAGGGCGAACGCTTCACCTCCAACGTCGCCGACCACATCCGTGACTTCCTCGCGAACGTGGCAGGAGAGGCCGAACAGCGTGACCGGGTCTCCCGGCGCACCTTCATCGGTGTCATCGACAGCTTCCGTACCCGGGTGCCGGAACTGGCCCGTCAGGTCGAGGCGCAGATCGAGACCGGCCGCACTCTGGGATCCGCCGTCGACGACGCCTACGCGGCGGCCGAGAAGCACATCGAGACCTCCCTGGCCGACGGTTCGCTGCTGCGCGGTTCGCTCTCGGCCCGTTGGCAGGAGCTCGCCGCGGGCGGAGAACTCGCCAAGAGCATGCGTCCACGCAAGAAGAAGCGCTCCCGCAAGGCCCGCGAGGTCCAGGTGGAGCGCGGCGAGCGGATCCAGGCCCTGGAACGCGCGGTGCGCGACTCGTTGGAGGCCCTGATCGTCTCCAGCAGTGAGCGCGCCGCCGAACAGGTCGAACAGCGCTGGCGTCAGGTGGCCGGCGGCGGCGACCTGGCCGCCAAGGCGCTGGAGATGCCCGGAAGCGGGATGTTGGCCCAGGAGATCCGCCAGGAGATCGACGAGTGGCGGGGCGAGATCGCGGAGATGACCACGGCCGACGGCGCCACCAAGCGTTCGGTCGCCCGTTTCGTCACCTTCGACCACGACGTCGTCGCCCTGGTCATGATCATCGACCTGCTGGGCTACGAACGTTCACACTCCGGGGGCGGGGCCCACGCCGCCGACACCTCGGGTACGTCCCCGCAACGTCTGTTGAAGGGGCTTTTCGCCGCGCAGTCGCTGCGCGGCATCGGCCGGTCGGCGCGGGAGAACCTGCGCCGGCGCGTGCTGGGCCTGCTGGCCCGGGAACGGGTCCCCTTCGACACCGCCCTGTCCTCCGCCGGAATTCCGTCCGATGACAGCGCCGTCCAGCTCTATCAGGCCACGTACAACCTCGAGATTGCCAGATGACGACTCAGTGGAACCCCGCGCAGGCGGGGGACAGCGGCCCCGGGGAGTCGAACACCCCAGGTGAGGACACCGAGCGCGAGAGCTCGTCGACCCCCGAACCTTGGGCGGACGAGCAGGCGCCGGAGCCCTACCAGAGCGGCCCGTGGCGTGGTTACACCATGCCGGTGCCCGAACATCCCGAGCACGCTCGGGAACGGATCCGCGGCACGGAGGAACCCGCCGCCTACGACGGCATCACCGGCTACCCGGATCCGTCCGGAGCGGGTGCCGCCCTCGGTGGACTGCAGAACCCGGGCGTGCCACGGAACCCCTCCGAGAACGAGCGCCGGGACGAGCCCGGGGAAGGGCCCGAGGAGCGGGACCGGGGAGCGCAGCGGCGCGGCCGGCACACCCGTCTCGCCGCGGGGCAGCCCGGTGCCGGGCGCCGTGCCTCGGGCGAGGAGACGCGCGAGGACGATCCGGACAACCTCGCGGGTTGGGTCGGCAGCCTCAGCAAGGCCGCCGACGACACCCGCATCGCCGGTCGTCACACCGGGTCCTTCCCGGTCGTGCGCCCCGACGAGGACGCCCCGGGCGGTTCCGACACCGAGGAGGCCTCGGACGAGGGTCCCGAGCGCGACGTTTCCCGCGCCGAGCAGGGTCGCACGGTGGGCTCCAGGGTCTGGCGCGCCGAGCCCGAGCCCCCCGCCGCCACTCGGGTGGGACCCGGCGACGTCGACGAGGGGACGAGCGCCGCCTACACCGGCGGCGGTGACGTCCTGGCGCCCTCCGAGGACACGAGCGCCTCCCACCCGGAACGGGTCGAGGTCGCCGAACCGGCCGACGAGACCGGCGAGGCCGCCGCGGACGCCACGGACGACGCTCCCCCTCCGCTGCCACGCAGGGTCCCCGGACCCTCGGCGGTCTCCGGGGCCTTCCGGGCCATCGGGAACGACACCGCCACTTCGGCGGAGGCGGATTCCGCGGCCGATGAGGACCCCTCCACCGACGACGAGGAGTACCGACCCACCAACCACGACCGGTGGCAGCCCACCAGCACCACCAGCCGCGCCGAACTCATCGAACGCCTGGACGCGTTGAGCACCCTGGTCGAGATCGGCAAGGACGACCTGCCCGAGGAGGTGCTGGGCCGGGCCGGACAGTTGCTCGACCACGCCGGGGCGAGGCTGCGCCTGTCCGGCGACCACACGGTCGTGGCCCTGGCCGGGGGAACCGGAAGCGGTAAGTCCTCCCTGTTCAACGCCTTGTGCGGGCTGGAACTGTCGCAGACCGGCGTCACCCGCCCCACCACCTCCAACGCGCACGCCTGTGTGTGGGGGCACGAGGGCGCCGACGCCCTGCTGAGCTGGCTGGGCGTGCCCACCCGCTACCGTCATTCCCGCACCAGCGTCCTGGACAGCGGTGAATCCGGACTGACCGGCCTGGTCCTGCTGGACCTGCCCGACCACGACTCGGTGCGCAGCATGCACACCGCCGAGGCGGACCGGCTCATCGGCTCGGTGGACCTGCTGGTGTGGGTGCTGGACCCGCAGAAGTACGCCGACGCGGCCGTGCACCACCGTTACCTGGCCAACATGGCCGGGCACGGGGCCGTCACCGTCGCGGTGCTCAACCAGGTCGACAAGGTCGAGCCGGAGGAGCTGGAGGAGCTCCTCACCGACCTGCGTCGCCTGCTGGAGACCGAGTCCGGGGTGCACCCGCGGGTGATCACCACCTCCACCATCACCGATCACGGCATCGACGAGCTGCGTGAGTTCCTCAGTGAGTCGGTGACCGAGAAGCACGCCCTGGTGGATCGCCTGGTCGCCGACCTGGACCAGGTCATCGAACCGTTCGAGGAGTTCCACGGCGGGACCGAGCCCGACGGGACCGTGTCCGCCCGGGTGCGGTCACGGATCCAGCAGGGGCTGGCCGACGCCGCCGGTGTGTCCGCCGTGGCGGACGTGGTGGAGACCAACGACGTGCGTCGCGGGCGACGCCGGGTCGGTTGGCCCGTGGCCCGCCGCGCGATGAAGCTACGCAAGGACCCGCTCGCCGCGGTGCGGTTGGAGTTCCTGCGCCGGGACACCCCCGGTGTGGGTGGCCCGGTCGACGCGCACGAGGCCGAACTGGAGACGGTCCTGGGCGAGTCCGCCGACGAGGTGTCGGAGGGTATGCCCGCGGTGTGGCGTCGGCGGATGCGCGGCGCCGCCCGGAGCGGGGTCTCGGAGCTGCCGGCCGAGCTGGGTGAGGCGGTGACCGCCGCGGTCGGCGACCCGGACCGCAGCCCTTCCTGGTGGAAGGCCGCGCGCACGGTGCAGTACGCGCTGTTGACCGTGGCCGGTGTCGGTCTGCTGTGGACGTTGGCCTCCTTGGTCAGTTGGTCGGGCGGTGGCATCACCGGTCTGGTGTTGTTCGACGATCCGGCCGCGATGGCCTACGCGGGCGCGGTGGCCGTGGCGAGCCTGCTGGTGGGCTGGCTGACGGGGGTGGGATGCGGCAACCTCGTGGAGGTCGCCGCGGTCCAGCGCCGTGAGGACGTGGAGCGTGACGCCCGGGAACGGGTCCGCGAGATCGCGGGGATGCGTGTGGTGACCCCGATGGAGGACGAGTTGGCGCGCCACCGCGCTTTCCGTGCCGCCTACGAGGTGGCTCGACCCAGGGGTTGACCTGGGCGATTTCGAGGAATCGCCGTAGGGGCGGGGGCGGATGCCGATGGGCACCGTCCCCGTTCGCGTGTCCGGGGGAGGTTCACGGCCAGTAGAGGACAAATCGTGACGCTTGTAAATGCCCCAGAGACACAGGGTGACGGCTACCGTAGGCTCAACCTGCGGGCTACATACAATCGGCGATTAAGTTATTACCCAAAGTAATGTAAAGTGAGGGGGTGTGCTTGCCGGTCTTCGAATCGGGGGTTCTCCGTCGGACCCGGTGACCGAGCGGCACCGCGGGGGAACGGGAGGCGATTCCGGTTCGTCGTAGTGAGAACCGTGAGAGGCGGTGGGCACATCAGAGTCGGTAGTCGCGTACGGACGACAGAGGGCGTGGCGGGAAGGGAGGACGGAGCGGTGAGCATCTCGGAGAAGCCGATGGCCCCCGAGGAGAATCCGCCCGGGCAGCGACGACGGTCCTGGCCGGTCTTCCAACAGCCCCGTGGGCTGGTCGTGTACCTCGTCCTGCTGGTGACCTCCGCACTGTTCCTGATCGGCGTGACCGTCGCCCAGACGTCCATCACGAGCTTCGACCTCGTGCTCTTCGTCGCCCTCGTCCTGTGCGCACTGGTGTGTCTGGAGGCGATACGTCGGATCGGTGTGCCCGAGGGACTGAGCCGCGATCTGCTGGGCGCGTGGTGGCTCCCCGCCATGCTCCTGCTGCCACCCCTGTACTCCCTGCTCATCCCCATCCCGGTCTTCCTGCTCCAACGCCGCAAGCGGCGCGCGATGTTGCACCGCCAGATGTTCAACACGGCCGCGGTGGGCGTCTCCGGGTTCGTGGCCTCGCTGCTCTGGCACGGTGCGCAGAGCGGACCGGTCGAGGGGCTCGGGGGATCCACCACCGCGCACGCCACCCTCGCCAGTGTCAACGGAGTCTTCCTCGCCCTGTTGTGCTGCGTCGTCTTCACCCTCTTCAACACGGCGCTGGTGTTCCTGGCGGCCCGGCTCAGCCCCGACGGTGGGACGCCGAGCATGTGGGACCGCGAGGCGTTCCTGGTGGACTGCGTCGAATTATGTGTCGGCGTCACCGTGGCCATCCTGGCCCAGCTCTCCCTGTTCCTCCTGGTCATCGCCGTCCCGCCGGTCCTGTTGCTGCAGCGGAGCCTCGTCTACCAGCAGTTGCAGACCGCGGCGCGGACCGACCCCAAGACCGGGCTGCTCAACGCGCCCACCTGGGAGCGGGAGGCGGCGAGTCAGATCGCCCGCGCGCGGGAGTCCCGAGGCCGGGCCGCGGTGCTGATCGTCGACATCGACCACTTCAAACGGGTCAACGACACCTACGGACACCTGTTCGGTGACCAGGTCCTGTTGGGTGTGGCCACCACGATCTCCCAACAGTTGCGGGAGTCGGACCTGCTGGGCAGGTTCGGTGGCGAGGAGTTCGTCGTCCTGCTCCCGGGCTCCGACGTCACCGAGGCCTGGCAGGCGGCGGAGCGACTACGTTCCCAGGTCGGCCGGATGGAGATCGCGGTGGACGAGGTTCCCGTCTCGATCACCATCTCGATCGGTGTGGCGGTGGTCGGCGACCACGGAGACGACCTCGTGGAATTGCTGACCGCCGCCGATTTGGCGCTGTACCGGGCCAAGGAGACCGGCCGCGACCGTGTGTGCCTGCCCGCCGGGCGGCCCGAGGTGAGTAACCGGATACCCGGGCCGCGCGAGGGCGGCGTCTACGATGGCGGAAGTACCGAGAACCGCCCCTGACCTGCTGATACCTCCGGGCCGGTGTGAGTTTTCCACAGGCTCGGAGGGCGTCGCTTGCCGTGTGGGCCTCGGTGACCGAACGTGAGTACATGCCCTGTGATCAGCATGGACACGACGACGGCGCATCCTCCCGACACGATCACGCCCGCCCCGGTGCGCGGGCCCTGCCCCCACCCCGCTCCGCGATTCCGCCCGCCCACCTGGCCGACCCACGGGCCTTCCTGGCCGCCCTGCCCACCATGGCGCGGCGTTCGGTGCGCGACTCCGTGCTGGTCCTGGTCGTCGACCGGGGTGACCCACGCGGGTTGCTGCACGGCACCCTCGACCGGTTGGACCACGTCCTGACCGCCGCGCGCAGCGGTGCGGTGGCCGTCCGGGCGGCGCTGGAACTGTCCGGCGGCGCGGCCCTGTTGGCCGGGTTCGGCCCGCCCGAACGCGTGGACCCGCACGTCAGGTCGTTCCTGACCGAGGCGGCCGCGGCGGGTCTGCCCGTCCCGGCCGCCTACCGGGCGACGGGGGACCGGTTCTGGTCCTACCTGTGCGAGGACGAGGGTTGTTGCCCCGCGGAGGGGACGCCCTTCGACCCGCGCGCCCGCGCCACCCTGTGGAAACCTCCGGACCTGGTCGCCGAACGACACGACGGGTCATCGCGACCGGTCGAGCGCGAGGCCGTGGAGCCCGAGGACGCGGGGTCGGAGGAGACGGACCCGGCCCGGGTCCGGGCGCTGCTGGAACCCGTGGCGGGCGAGCAACGAGCGGCCGTCGCCGAGTCCGCGGCGCTCCTGGAGGAACGGTTCCGCGCGGAACGCGGCCGCGAGGCCTCACGGAGTCGGATCCGGCGGGTGCGGTCGGTGGTGCGCCGGGAGGTGAGCGAGCGGGTCCGCGACCCCGACACCTTGGCGATGCTCGGCGTGGCCATCCTCGACCTGCGGGTACGCGACGCCGTGTGGGCCCGCATCACCCCGGAGGAGGCCCCGCTGCACCGGCGGCTGTGGTCCCGGGTGACCCGGCACGTCCCACACCGGCACCGGGCCGGCCCGGCCTCCCTGCTGGCCGTGGCCGCCTGGCAGGCCGGCGACATGGCCCTGGCCCGGGCCGCGATCCAGAGCGCCCTGGCGGCGCGGCCCGGATACGCGATGGCGGTGTTGATGGAACGGGCGCTGGGCTGGGGGTTGTCGGCCCAACGTTGGGCCCGGCACATGGCCGAGCACGCGGACCGGTTCGAGTTCGACGCAGGGCCCGGGGACGGGACGGAACCCGGTCCGGGTCGTGTCCCACCACCACGTTGACCCCGTGCCCACATCCGGCGCCGGTCGGGTGTGGGCACGGGTTCCGCACTCAGAGACGGAAGTGGCGGGGGCACGGTCTCCGACGGCCTAGGCTGGGAGGCATGCCGGAGTACATCTACACCATGCAAAACGTGCGCAAGGCGCACGGCGACAAGGTCGTCCTGGACAACGTTTCGGGTTCGTTCCTGCCCGGAGCCAAGATCGGCGTCGTGGGCCCCAACGGCTCGGGTAAGTCGACGCTGCTGAAGATCATGGCCGGCATCGAGCAGCCGTCCAACGGCGAGGCGCGACTCATGCCCGGCTTCACCGTGGGCCTGCTCGCCCAGGAACCGCACCTGGACGAGACCAAGACCGTCCTGGAGAACGTCGAGGACGGCGTCGCCGAGACCAAGGCGATGTTGAACCGCTTCAACGAGATCGCCGAGCAGATGGCGACGGACTACTCCGACGCCCTGCTGGAGGAGATGGGCAAGCTCCAGGAGCAGCTCGACCACCGCAACGCCTGGGACCTGGACAGCCAGCTCGAACAGGCGATGGACGCGCTGCGCTGCCCGCCCGGGGACGCCGACGTCACCCAGCTCTCCGGTGGTGAGAAGCGCAGGGTCGCCCTGTGCAAGATCCTGCTGGAAGCCCCCGACCTGCTGCTTCTCGACGAGCCCACCAACCACCTGGACGCCGAGAGCGTGAACTGGCTGGAGCAGCACCTGGCCAACTACGCCGGCACCATCATCGCGATCACTCACGACAGGTACTTCCTGGACCACGTCGCCACCTGGATCCTGGAGCTGGACCGCGGCCAGTTCTACCCCTACGAGGGCAACTACAGCACCTACCTGGAGACCAAGCAGGCCCGCCTGAAGGTCGAGGGGCAAAAGGACGCCAAGAAGTCCCGGCGCCTCAAGGAGGAGCTGGAGTGGGTCCGCTCCAACGCCAAGGCCCGCCAGACCAAGAGCAAGTCCCGTCTGGCCCGCTACGAGGAGATGGCCGCCGAGGCCGACAAGACCCGCAAGCTGGACTTCGAGGAGATCCAGATCCCTCCGGGTCCGCGTCTGGGCAACACCGTGGTCGAGGTCAAGAACCTCACCAAGGGCTTCGACGACCGTGTCCTCATCGAGGACCTCAGCTTCTCGCTGCCGCCCAACGGCATCGTCGGCATCATCGGCCCCAACGGTGTCGGTAAGACCACCCTGTTCAAGATGATCGTGGGGGAGGAGACCCCCGACGAGGGCAAGATCACCGTCGGTGACACCGTCGAGATCTCCTACGTCGACCAGTACCGGGGTCGGATCGACGACAGCAAGAACGTCTGGGAGAGCATCTCCGACGGGGAGAGCTTCATCCAGGTCGGCAAGGTCGAGATCCCCAGCCGCGCCTACGTGGCCGCCTTCGGTTTCAAGGGCTCCGACCAGCAGAAGGCCTCCGGTGTGCTTTCGGGCGGTGAGCGCAACCGGGTCAACCTGGCGCTCACCCTCAAGCAGGGCGGCAACCTGCTGCTCCTGGACGAGCCCACCAACGACCTGGACGTGGAGACCCTCGGGTCGCTGGAGAACGCCATCCTGGACTTCCCGGGCTGCGCGGTGATCACCTCCCACGACCGCTGGTTCCTGGACCGCGTCGCCACCCACATCCTCGCCTGGGAGGGTGGCGCCAACTGGTTCTGGTTCGAGGGCAACTTCGAGTCCTACGAGAAGAACAAGATCGAGCGCCTGGGTCCGGAGGCCGCGCGCCCGCACGCGGTCACCCACCGCAAGCTCACCCGCGACTGATCGCGGTGGTCGACGACGAGGGCCTCGCCATCCGGAACCGTCCGGTCGGCGGGGCCTTCGTCGTCCTAGGGCGGGGAACCTCGGCCCTGGTGTGGAGGTGACCTGTGTCGTTGTCCCCCGGTCCTTGGGTCCCGGAGGGCGTCGGCGAACGTCGCATACCCTGGTGACGATGAGTTCCGCGCGTGATGACCACCAGGGCGCCGGCGAAGAGCCCGCGCAGATGACGTTCTACGAGGCCGTTGGCGGCGAGGACACCTTCGTCCGTCTGGTCCGTCGTTTCTACGAGGAAGTGGCCGAGGACCCCGAACTTCGACCCATGTACCCGGAGGAGGACCTCGGCCCCGCCGAGGAGCGCCTCCGGCTGTTCTTGATCCAGTACTGGGGCGGACCCCGTACCTACAACGAGAGGCGTGGGCACCCCCGCCTGCGCATGCGCCACGTTCCGTTCCGCATCGGCGCCGCCGAGCGGGACATCTGGCTCAAGCACATGCGTGTGGCCATGGACTCCCTGGAGCTGCCCGAGGCTCTGGACCGCCAGATGTGGGAGTACATGGTCATGGCCGCGCACAGCATGGTCAACGTCGCGGAGGAGGCCACGCCGCCGGCGGTGGCCGAACCCACCTCGATGACCATCGGTAGCGACGGTCAGGCCCGCAAGGAGAGCCGCCGCGACGACGGCGACGACGGTGAGGCCATCACCATCTCCTTGAAGCGGTGACCGATCGGTTCAGGAGTATTCGGCGAGCAGGGCGCGCTCGGTGTCGTTCAGACGCCGAGCGCTCTGCGTCGGTACGTCGAAACCGACCAGGACGGTCTTGGCGCGCAGGTAGACCTTCTCGTCGTCCAGGATCTCGTAGGCCAGGGTGCAGCTGGCGTTGCGCACCTCGGTGACCCACAGTTCCACGCGCACCGGCTCGCTACGGGGCAGCAGCGGGGCGACGTAGTCGGCCTCCTGCCGTGCCACCACCATGGCGCCGAACCCCTCGCCGCCGGCCACCCCTCCGTAGTTGAGGAACGAGACCCGGGCGTCCTCCAGGTAGGTCAGCATCCGCACGTTGTTGACGTGCTGCTGCGGGTCCAGGTCGGCGTAGCGCACCTGCTGATGGTGCACGTGCCGCTTGGGTGCGATGGTGGCGACCTCGTCCTGGGTCTGGGTCACTTCTGGGGTCCTCTCCCTGGGGAGCCCCCGAGGACGGGGGCCGTGCGCGGGCGTTGCCCGGCGCGGCGCGCACGGGGACAGCCATCCGCCCATTCTCGCAAAGGGGGAGGCCACGGGGCCCGGGTGAACTTGTGTCCTTGCTCTCCCCGGGCCCCGAAGCGTGCGGTGACCGGACCTACCGGCCCACTTCCAGTCCCAGGTGGTGGGCGAGGAAGGCCAGCTGGTCGGCGCTGAGCGCCACGCTCCGGCTCACCGAGCGGGAGCTGTGCCCGACCTGAGCCTCGGCGCGAAGCAACACCGGGCGTTCCCCGATCGGAGCCGACGTGGCGTGCTGAAGGGCGGCGCACAGCTTGCGGGCGTGCAGTGGGTCCACCCGGGTGTCGTTGTCGAACACCGTGAACAGGATCGCCGGGTATCGGGTGCCCTCGCGCACGTTGTGGTACGGCGAGTAGCCCAACAACCAACCCAGCTGTTCGGCGTCGTCGGCGGTGCCGTACTCGACGTTCCACAGCTGTCCCAGGCCGAAGCGCTCGTAGCGCACCATGTCCAGCAGGGGCGCCGAACACACGGCCGCGCGGAACAGGTCCGGCCGCTGGGTCACCATCGAACCCACCAGCAGCCCGCCGTTGCTGCCACCCATGACGGCGAGCCGGTCGCGGGTGGTCACTCCGGTGTCGATGAGGTGTTCGGCGGCCGCGGCGCAGTCGTCGAACACGTTCTGCTTGGCGGCGAGCATGCCACCGCGGTGCCAGGCCTCGCCCTCCTCCAGCCCACCGCGCAGGTTGGCGACCGCGTAGACGCCGCCGGCCCGCACCCACGACAGGATCGCCGCGGAGTAGGCGGGGGTCAGCGAGATCTGGAAGCCGCCGTAGCCGTACAGGATGGTCGGCCGAGGCCCGTCCGCCGCCTCGGGCGGGGACACCACCAACATTCGCACCGTGGTGCCGTCCTTGGACGTGAACGCGACCTGTTCGGTGCGCACCTGCGGCACGTCGATGTCGCCGGGTGCGCGCTCCCACAGTTCCACCGCGCCGGTGCGGGCGTCGTAGTGGTACACCGACGAAGGGTGGGTGTTGTCGGTGTAGCCGAACCACGCCTCGTGGCCGCCCTCGGGGCGGGAGGTGAGGCCGGCGAGGCTGCCCAGGCCCGGCATGGGCACCGAACCCAGGGGGGCGCCGTCGGCCGGGTCGTGCCGGGTGATCTCGCTGATCGCGTGCCGACTCCAGGTGACGAGGAGCTCGGGCGAGTCGAGCCCGTCCCCGTCCAGGAGGGCGAAACCGTCCAGGACGGCCTCGGGGTCCTCGGCGACCAGCGTGGTCCAGTTCTCGTAGGACGGATCGGCGGGATCGACGACGCACAGGCGCCCACGCGAGGCGTCACGGTCGGTGAGCAGGTACAGGCGTCCGTCCCGACCCACATGGGGGCTCAGGTCGGCGTCCACACCCTCCTGGACGGTGAGCAGGCGGGGGCTCTCCAGCGGGCTCGTGCTCAGGTCGGCGACCCAGGCCTCGGTGGCGGACGAGGTGCCCCGCACCGAGGTCAGGGTCAGCCAGCGACCGTCCCGGCTGAGGGAGACACCGAAGTAGTCGGTCTTGTCCCGGCCCTCGCCGAAGACGATGGGGTCCTCCTCCACCGGAGTGCCCAGGCGGTGCAGGTAGACGCGACGGTGGTAGGCCTCCTCACCGTCGGGGACCCGTTCCTCGGGCAGGCGACGCACGTAGTAGAACGCCGAGCTGTCGGGTAGCCACGCCACCGGGCTGTACCGGGTGCGGGGGATGGGGACGTCGACGGGTTCGCCGGTCTCCACGTCCATGATCCGCAGCAGCGACTCCTCGTCACCGCCCTCGGAGAGCTGGTAGGAGAGCAGTCGGCCATCGGGAGAGGGCCGCCAGGAGTCCAGGGTGGTCAGCCCGGAGGGATCCATGGCCCCGGGGTCGATGAGCGTACGTTCGGGACCCTCGCCATCGCGTACGTACAGCACCGCGTGTTCCTGGCCGGGGTCGCGGCGTACGCCGAAACGGCGGTCGCCCCGCCACAGCGGTACACCGACGCCGCCGGCTCCCATGAGGGAACGCAGCCGTTCCGCGAACACCTCACGGGCGTCTTGGTCGACGCCGATCCGTTGGTACAGGGTGTCCTGCGCCGAGGCCCACTCCTTGGTGGAAGCGGCGTCGGCGTCCTCCAACCACCGGTAGGGGTCGTGGACCGTGTGGCCGTGCAGGTTCTCTTCGATGTCCAGCCGTTCGGCCGGGGGATAGCGGAGTTCGCGCATGCTTTGCACCCTATCCACCCATATCTCACCCTGCGTGTTCGGCGCGGCGTCACCATGGAACTCACCGTGCGGGCCGCACAATGGGTTCGAGAAATCGACAACAGACGTTTTCTGGGCAGCCCAGCGTAAATTGGGGTGGCGCTGGAGTGCTTCCACCAAGCAGACTGAATGCGGGACGCAACTCGGCGGGAACCACCGGGAGGTCCGTGTGGCAAGGCGTAAGAAGACACCGATCCTGGGATCGGTGCACAGGGAGGTCTCCTGGCTGGCCGATCGGCTGGCCGGGGAAGAGACACGGCGGTCGTTCGCGACGGCCGAGGTGACGCGATGAGCGGCCGGCGCAGCAAGGAGGGCGGTCCAGGCACCGCCCGACGCCACGTGCTGCTGCTCAACGCCAGTTTTGAACCACTGACGACACTTCCACTGCGCAGGGCGATTCTGCTCGTGCTCCGAGAGAAGGCGGATGTCGTGCACGAGGACGGCACCGGAGCGGTGCTGCATTCGGCGACGAGGGCCTACGACGTGCCGTCGGTGATCAGACTGCGGCGTTACATCAGTGTTCCGTACAGCCGCAGGGTGCCGCTCACCCGTGTCGCACTGATGCGGCGGGACCGGCACACGTGCGGGTACTGCGGAAAGAAGGCCGAGACGATCGACCACGTCATCCCGCGCAGCCGCGGTGGCGCGCACGTATGGGAGAACGTCGTGGCGGCCTGCAAGCCGTGCAACCACCGCAAGGCGGACAAGTTCCTCGACGAGATCGGCTGGGAACTGCACATCACCCCCAAGGTGCCCAAGGGTCCCCACTGGCGGTTGATCAACGGCGACCTGCACGGTGACCCACAGTGGGAGCCGTACATGGCGCACTTGGCCGCCTGACGAGGCCTGTGAGGGTCGGAGTACCGGGCGTCCCAACACCCGGCCCCTCAGACGCCCCCGGGAGTCGAATCCCCTTCGACCCCGGGGGCGTCCCCTTGCCCGGAGGTTCGGGTCCCTGGTCCCCCCACACGCGGTGGGCGGCGTCCTATTCTGGGGACATGCCCAGATACGACTTCCGCTGTCGCGAGTGCGGCGACACCTTCGAACTGTCCCGTCCAATGGCCGAGTCCGACAGTCCGGCCGCCTGCCCGCAGGGGCACGACGACACCGTGCGTCTCCTGTCCACCGTCGCCGTGGGCGGTCGTGCCACGGCCCCGGCTCCCTCCGGGGGAGGCGGCTGCTGCGGGGGCGGTTGCTGCAGCTGAGCCCTACGCCGTTCCCGAACGCGGGTCGCCTACGACCACGCGTTGCCCACGGCGGCGCGTCGTCCGTGGCCACCCGTTGTCCACAGCCGAAAGGGGCGGCCCTGGTGGGGCCGCCCCTTTCCATGTTCGACTCGTCCCCTACCTCTCGATCTGGGTGACGTCGCGAGCGGCCCCGGTGGAAGCGGACGTTGCCATCGCGGCGTAGGCGCGCAGCGCCGCCGTCACCGGACGCCGCCGATCGCGCGGCTGGAACCGGCCCAGCTCCTTGAGCAGCCGCTCACGCCGGGTGTTCAGCTCGTCCTCGGGGACCTCCAGCACCAGACCCCGATTGGGGATGTCGATGCTGATGGTGTCGCCGTCCTCGACCAGGGCGATGTCGCCGCCGGCCGCCGCCTCGGGGGAGGCGTGGCCGATGGACAACCCCGAGGTTCCGCCGGAGAAGCGCCCGTCGGTGATGAGCGCGCACGCCTTGCCCAGGCCGCGCCCCTTGAGGAAGCTCGTCGGGTACAGCATTTCCTGCATGCCGGGGCCGCCCCTGGGGCCCTCGTAGCGGATGACGACCACGTCACCGGGCTCGATCCGCTTGTTGAGGATGCCGTCGACGGCGTCCTCCTGGGACTCGAACACCTTGGCGGGTCCGGAGAAGGTCCACAGTTCCTCCTCCACGCCGGCGGTCTTGACGATCGCGCCGTCGGGGGAGAGGTTGCCGAACAGCACGGCCAGGCCACCGTCCTTGGTGTAGGCGTGCTCCACCGAGCGGATGCAGCCCTTCTCCCGGTCGGTGTCCAGGGTCTCCCAGCGGGTGCTCTGCGAGTAGGCCTTGGTGGTGCGGCGGCCACCGGGCGCGGCGTGGAAGAGCTCCACGGCCACGTCGCTCGCGGTGTCGGTGGTGATGTCCCACTCGGCGATGAACTCACCGATGGTCTTGCCGTGCACGGTCGGCAGGGAGGTGTCCAGCAGCCCACCGCGGGCCAGCGAGCCCATGATGGCGGGGATGCCTCCCGCCCGGTGCACGTCCTCGATGTGGTACTTCTCGGTGTTGGGCGCGACCTTGCACAGGCACGGGACGCGTCGGGAGACCTCGTCGATCTCGGGCAGCCCGAAGTCCACGCCCGCTTCGGTGGCGGTGGCCAACAGGTGCAGGATCGTGTTGGTGGAGCCGCCCATGGCCACGTCCAGTGCCATGGCGTTGCCGAAGGCGGCCGGTGTGGCGATGGACAGCGGCAGCACCGAGTCGTCGTCGTCCTCGTAGTAGCGCTTGGCGGCCTCGACGACCAGGCGTCCGGCGTCCTCGTACAGGGCGCGGCGGGCGGTGTGAGTGGCCAGGACGGTGCCGTTGCCGGGCAGGGCCAGGCCCATCACCTCGGTGAGGCAGTTCATGGAGTTGGCGGTGAACATGCCCGAACAGGAACCGCAGGTCGGGCAGGCGTTCTCCTCCATCTCGTCCAGTTCTTCCTGGGAGACGCTCTCGTCCGCGGCGGCGATCATCGGGTTGATCAGGTCGAGCTTCTTGACGGTGACGGCGGTGCCCTCGACCACCGTGACCTTGCCGGCCTCCATGGGACCACCGGAGACGAACACGGTGGGGATGTTCAGGCGCATCGCCGCGAGCAGCATGCCGGGGGTGATCTTGTCGCAGTTGGACACGCAGACCAGGGCGTCGGCGCAGTGCGCGTTGACCATGTATTCGAGCGAGTCCGCGATGAGTTCGCGACTGGGCAGCGAGTACAGCATCCCGCCGTGCCCCATGGCGATGCCGTCGTCGACGGCGATGGAGTTGAACTCGCGCGGCACGCCACCGGCCTCGCGGATGGCGTTGGCGACGACCTCGGCGACCTCGCGCAGATGCACGTGACCGGGCACGAACTCGGTGAAACTGTTGGCCACGGCCACGATGGGCTTGCCGAAGTCCTCGCGCTCCACACCGGTCGCGCGCATGAGAGCGCGTGCGCCGGCCATGTTTCTGCCGTGGGTGACCGTACGTGAACGTAGGGGCGGCATGGGTGGACTCCCATCGTTACGGGTGTTTCCCTGCGATGGTAGTCCCCTTCCGGGGCCGCTTCGGTCTCGCCCGGGAAGACGGGCGTTCCGGATAATGAGACATCGGGGTGGATTCTCCCCGGTCAGGTCCCTGGCCTTCCGTCCGGCGGCGGTCTCGTTCGCGCGCCGGACGGCTCCTTCCTGCCGGCCCGAGTCGCTTCGGTCTCGGGCATACGTAAGGCCCGGAACCACGGCGTCGTGGCGCTTTTCCGGGCCGAGCGGCGGCGGGGGACCGAAGTCAATATCGGGGTGGCAGGGCCTTCCTCGCGGCCTGGTAGATCTCCTCGATCTCGGATTCGCTGAGCCGGTCGCGGCCGGTGCGCAGCCACTTGCGGACCTTGGTGCCGGTGATGATGTCCACTCCGCGCAGGCGGTGGCTGTCCCAGGGCATGCCGGGACCGTAGATGGCCAGTGAGGCGCGGACCTTGATCTCGCGGCCGAGCTCCTTGCCGACGAGCTCCGCCGCGCGTTCGGCCTCTTCCAGGGCCTCGTCGATCCGTTCGTTCTTGCTGAACCGACCGTGGTACAGCTTCTCCAGCTTGTTGCGCAGCGGGAGGCGCTTGTCCCAGGACTCGGAGTCGATGGCGAAGGCGCCGCGGCGACCGACGATGAAGTGGTCGATCTGCCCGTTGCCGCCGGGCACGGCGCGCGCGTGCAGGACGCGGTAGCCGAGCTGCTTCATGACCTTGAGCTGGGCCTCGGTGCGACGCTGTGCCGCCGAGGGTTTGCGCCAGCGTGGGATTTCGGACTCCCGGCGCGAGCTCCAGACCATGACGGAGACCAGGGCGACCAGTCCGAAAGTGACGCCGACCCGCCACTCCCCGGTGAGCATGCCGATGCCACCGGCGACGATCGCGGCGATCGTGCTCCGGATGATCCACCGGCGGAGGGCGTCGTTGGACTTGAGGGCCCCGTACAGGGCCTTGCCGCCGATCCCGTCGGTCCTGCGTTGGTTGGGGAAGAAGAGGGCGTTGTTTCCTTCGGGTTCGGACCCTCCGGAAGATGAGTTGCGACTGTTCACTCTGGTTGCCGATTCCACGACGGACAGGTTAGTTCCATCCATATCCGAGTCCTAGTGCATTACTTCTCACACTTTTCTTACCTTGCGCCCTTGCATCCGTACGTGTTCGGATGCCGAGAATGGGGAAGGATTACTTTTTTGTCGTCTCTCTAGAGAAGATCGACCTCATTCGCGTGGTGCCCGTTGCCTTACCCCGTTAATCTCTGGCGGTATGACCCGGATGCACGAACTTCCCCTTCATCGGCTCGTGGCACTGGTCCGCAGTCGTGAGCTGTCGCCTGTTGAGATCACTGAGCACTATCTGACGCGGATTCGCAGGTTCGACGAACGTTCCGGCGCCTATGTTTCGGTCCTCGAAGAAAGCGCCCTGGAGCAGGCCCGAAATGCGGAGAAGCGGGTCGTCTCCGACACGCCGGCCACTCTTCCGGCCCTGCTGGGGATCCCCCTGCCCGTCAAGGACCTGGACCCCCTGGCCGGCGCACCCGTCACTTTCGGCTCCCGCCTGTACACGGGCCTCACCGCCCCCACCGACTCTGCGGTGGTCGCGCGACTGCGCGAGGCCGGCGCGGTGTTCCTCGGCAAGACCAACACCCCCGAATTCGGGTCGACCTGCTACACCGAGAACGACATCGCCCCGTCCACCCGTAACCCCTGGGACACCCGACTGTCGCCGGGCGGCTCCAGCGGGGGCGCCGCGGCCGCGGTGGCCGCCGGACTCGCCCCGGCGGCGCAGGGGAGCGATGGTGGCGGATCGATCCGCATTCCCGCCTCGGCCTGCGGACTGTTCGGACTCAAACCCACTCGGGGCCGGATCTCCGGCGGCTCCGACCGGGTGGACCTGTTCGGCCTGTCCACCTCCGGTCCGATCACCCGCACAGTCCTGGACGCGGCCCTGCTCTTGGACGTCATGGCGGCCGATCACCCCGGAGACGCCTACGCGGCCCCGCCTCTGGCACCCGGCGAGACCTTCGCCGGCCACGCCCGACGCGAACCGGGGCGGCTGCGGATCGGCCGCTACACCGACACCGGATCCGCCGGAATCCCCGTCCACCCCGACGTGCTGGCCGCCTACGAGGAGACGACCAGGCTGCTCGTGGAACTGGGACACGAGGTGACGCCGATCGAGGCTCCCGTCGACGCCCACTTCGCCGGCACCTACGCCGACGACTTCCAGTACCTGTGGGAGGCGATGAGCGCGGCCACCCCGGTGGACCCCGCCCGCGAGAGCGAACTCACCCCCATCAACCGTTGGCTGCGCGAACGCGCCGGGTCCACCCCCGCGCCCGACCTCGTCGCGGCCTGGGCCCGGCTCCAACGCGGCGTGCGTTCACTGCTGGCCGCCACCGAGCCCTACGACGCGGTCCTGAGCCCCACCCTGGCCGCGCCACCGGTCCCCATCGGCCACTTCACCGGCGACGGACCCGAGACCGAGTTCCGACGGATGACGGAGTTCACGCCGTTCACCTCGGTCTACAACGTGAGCGGACAGCCGTCGGTGAACGTGCCGCTGCACTGGTCCGAGCGTGGTCTGCCGATCGGTGTGATGCTCACGGGTCGCAT
This sequence comes from Nocardiopsis sp. NPDC006832, assembly GCF_040635885.1. Taxonomy (NCBI): domain Bacteria; kingdom Bacillati; phylum Actinomycetota; class Actinomycetes; order Streptosporangiales; family Nocardiopsidaceae; genus Nocardiopsis; species Nocardiopsis sp. NPDC006832. The sequence continues at coordinate 41,607 of NZ_JBEYLC010000025.1, forward strand.
GGGCGGAGAGGGGACCCTGCTGTCCCTGTCGGCCCAACTGGAGAGGGCGCGTCCATGGGCGCACCGTTTCCCGCCGGGCTGGGAGGAGTGACCTCCGAACGGTCGACCGGGGCCTCCTCCCGGGGAGGGGTTTCCTCGCGGGTCGACGGGTGACGCAGGAACAGGGTGAGCACCGCGGCCAGCGTCACCAGGCCGACCGCGCCCAACACCCCGCCGGCGATGCCTTTGGAGTCCACCAGCGCGCCGGTCAGCGGACCGGCCACGGCGCCGCCCGTGCTCATGGCCGTGGCCATCCACCCGAACGCCTCCGCCCGCCGGTGGGAGGGCGCGGTGTCGCCCAGCCGTCCCATCACCGCGGCCAGCGTCGGGGCCAGGGCGAGCCCGGACACGAACAGCAGCGGGGTGATGAGCAGGGGCGTGGGCAGGTGCGTGATGGGCGGCACGAACGGAACCAGGATCGCGATACCGGCCGCGGCGCCGAACGCCCGCAGCGGCAGGCGCGGCACGCCCTTCAGACCGCCGGCGACGGCACCGCCCACCAACGATCCCAGTGCCCACACGGAAGCCAGCACCATCACGTACCGGGGCGCGTTCAACTCGTTGGCCCACGCCACGATCACCAGGTCCATGCCCACCACACCGGAGACGATGAGCAGGCACGTCACGAAGACCAGGCACAGCGCGGGGGATGCCAGCAGACTCCGCCGCCGTACCTCTCGCGGAGCGGCGGCCTCGGCGGACGTCCCGTGCCCGACCGACGCCGGACCGGTGACCCCGGCGCGCCGCAACGCCCACGCGAACCCCACCGAACCCGCCAGCCCCAGCAGGCCCAACATCAACAGGGCGTATCGGGGGCCGGCCATCGCCACCACGGCGGCGGTGAGGATCGGTGAGAAGACGAACAACAACTCCTGGGTGGTGGCCTCGGCCGCGTAGATGGCCTGACGCTCGGGCCCATGGGTCAACCGCGGCCACAGCGCCCGCACGATCTGGTTGGCCGGGGTGCCGAACAGGCCGGTCCCCAGCGCCAACGGCATCGACAGCCACCACAGCGACGCGGGCAGCAGCGCCATGGTCGTCAATCCCACGGTGAACACCACGCCGCACACCAGGACCAGGCGGTCACCGCCGCCGCGGTCCGCCATACGCCCTCGTAGTGGCCCCACCAACGCCATGCCCAGGGTGAACGCCCCCGCGACCAGACCCGCCAAGGTGTAGGAACCGGTCCATCCCTGCACCAGGAAGGTGACCGCGATCATCAGTCCCGGGGTGTAGAACCGCGCGATGAGGGACCACAGAAGCAGGGACATGACGTGGGGCACGGCGAAGAGCCGTCGGTAGTTGGCGAGCACGCTCCCGATTATGCGCTTGACCGGGCGGAGCCGCGACGGAACGAACGGACCGTGCGACAGAGGTCACCGTTCGTACCGGAAAGTCGCCGAAGAGCTCGGCTCATGTTCGGTCCGGGTACGGAACCGGCGACCACCTTTCGCCCCCACGCCGGGGCGCCCTCCGGTGTACACACGCCCTGGTGGGGCATGATCGGTTTCTGTGAGGGACGTTCAGCTTGCCCGGGTGGCCGAGCAGTACGGGATCGCGACCACGTACGAGGACTGGCGGGGACGACGGGTGCCCGTCGGCCTCGACACGATCCGTCATGTCCTGGCGGCGATGGGGGTGGATCCGGCCGACCCCGAGCCGCGCCCGGAGAGAGGGCCGTTGCCACCGGCGGTCGTGCTCCGCGAGGGAAAGGCACCCGACCTGGTGCTGCCCGACGGTGCGCGCGCCGTCGTGGAGACCGCGGACGGGGCGCTGCTGCCCTTCGATCCGGGACTGCCACTGGGCGTGCACACCCTGCGGGTCACCGACAACGGCACCGACCACGCCGCTCCGCTGCTGGTGGTCCCCGACCGGATCGAACCCACCGCGCTGAGCCGGAACCCGCGACTGTGGGGCCTGATGGCCCAGGTCTACAGCGTGCGTTCGCGCGCTTCTTGGGGCACCGGCGACCTACGCGACCTCACCGAACTCGCCGACTGGAGCGCCCGAGACCTGGGCGCCGACTTCACCCTGATCAACCCCCTGCACGCTACCGAGCCGACGGCCCCCATCGAACCCTCGCCGTACCTGCCGGTGAGCCGTCGCTACGGGAGCCCGCTCTACATCAGGATCGAGGACGTGCCCGAGTACGCGCGGCTCGACCCGGCCCAACGCGAAGGTGTCCAACGCCTGGCCCGGCCACTGCGCGAACGCGGACGGACCGCCGACCTCCTCGACCGCGACGCCGTCTGGGAGGCCAAGAAGGCCGCCCTTGAGGTCCTCTTCCAAGTGCCGCGCGCGCCCGGCCGCGAGGAGGTACTACGCCGCTACCTGGACGGTGAGGGACAGGCGCTGGTCGAGTTCGCCACCTGGTCCGCGTTGGCCGAGGAGTACGGTTCCGACCACCGGACCTGGCCCGCGCACCTACGCGACGTCGGTGCCCTCGCCGTCGGCAAGGAGGCGCTCCGACGCTGGCCGCGGGTGGAGTTCCACCGGTGGTTGCAGTGGATCCTCGACGAGCAACTCGCCCTCGCCCAGAACGGCGCCCTCAACGCCGGGATGAGTCTGGGCATCGTGCACGACCTGGCCATCGGGGTGCAGGCCGGCGGCGCCGACGCCTGGATGTTCCAGGACACGCTGGTGCGGGGGCTGCACGTGGGCGCGCCCCCGGACGAGTTCAACCGCCTCGGGCAGGACTGGGGACAGCCGCCCTGGCACCCCACGGACCTGGCCCGGCAGGGGTACGGCCCGCTGCACCAGATCCTCGCCCACAACCTGCGGCACGCGGGCGGCCTGCGGATGGACCACGTGATGGGGCTGTTCCGGCTCTGGTGCGTACCTGAGGGAGCCTCCGCCGACCAGGGCACCTATCTCGAGTACGACCACGAGGGCATGGTGGGAGTCCTGGCCCTGGCCGCGCGCGAGGCGGACGCGGTCATCATCGGCGAGGACCTGGGCACCGTGGAGCCGTGGGTGCGCGAACACCTGTCGGACCGGGGGATCTTCGGAACCTCGGTGCTGTGGTTCGAGAACGACGAACGGGGACGGCCGCGCACGCCCGACCGTTGGCGTACCGACTGCCTGGCCACCGTCGACACCCACGACCTGCCGCCGGTGGCGTCGTTCCTGTCGGCCGAACACGTGGAGTTGCGCGACCGCCTGGGACTGCTCGACCGGCCCGTGGCCGAGGAGCGGGCGGACTCCGAGGAACGCGTGGGCCGGTGGCGCGAGACGCTTGTGGAACTGGGGTTGCTGGACGCCGACGTCGACCCGCTGGCCGACCCGGCGGCGGTCGTCGCCGCCATGCACGCCTACCTGGAGGCCACCCCGGCCCGGATGCTCGGGGTGGCGCTCACCGACGTGGTGGGGGAGCGACGCATGCAGAACCAGCCGGGCACCAGCACCGAGTACCCCAACTGGCGGATTCCACTGACCAGTGGCGAGGGCGAACCGGTGCTGGTGGACGAGCTGCTCGCCGACCCGCGAACGGTGGGCCGGATCCGGCGCACCCTGGGCCCGCTGGGCGGCCCCGGGCGTATCCGGTAGCCGGTCCCGAGGAAAACTCCGGCCCCGGAAGGAGGAAGATCCCTTCCGGGGCCGTCGTGTGTTCGACCCGGCGTCAGGCCTGGCCGGCGGCGATGTCCGTGGCGCGGGCGCGCAGGGCGCGCTCCACCCCGGCCTTGCCCTCGATCAGCAGCCGGCGCAGCGCCGGGGCGGGGGAGTGTTCGGCGATGTAGGCGTCCGTGCGCTCCAGCGTCCCCTCCTCGACCAGGTGGCTCGGGTAGGCGACCTCGGCGAAGGTCTGGGCGAACTCACCGGTCCACTTGTCCCAGGCCGGGGCCAACTGCGTGAAGTACCGGTCCAGGAAGGGGCGGTACAGGTCCGACTGCAGCGGCTCGGTGAAGCCCAGCAGCACCGAGCGGAACTCGGCGTTGGCCAGGTCGCCACCGACGATCCGCTCCCAGGCGGCCTCCTTGGCCTCCGAGGTGGGCACGGCGGCCCGGGCTCCGGCGGCGTTGCGCTGACCCGCGGCGGTGGGGTCGGCCTTCGACTCGGCGGTGATCTCGGTCTCGCCCGCCTCACCGGCGGCGACCAGACGGTGCAGCAGGGTCCAACGCAGGTCGGTGTCGACGGTCAGCCCGTCCACGGTGAGCGCGCCGTCCAGCAGCCCACGCAGCAGTGACAGGTCGGCCTCGGTGACCGCCACCGACGCGAGCGCGTTGACGTAGGCCAGCTGCAGGTCGCCACCGGGCTCGGCGGAGGACAGCAGCTCGCGCAGACGGGTCCCCAGCTTCTCGAAGCCGACGGGACGCCAGGCCGGGTCGGCGTAGTTGACGATGGCGCCCGCGGCCTGCCGCAGCAGGGTCTGGGCGACCATGACGTCGCTCACGCCGCTGATCCCGGAGATGACCAGCTCGACGTAGTCGCGGGCGGCCATCTCACCGTCGCGGGTCATGTCCCAGGCGGCGCCGAAGGCCAGGGCCCGGGGCAGTGACTCGCGGATCTCACCGACGCCCTCGATCACGGTGCGCAGGGAACGCTCGTCCAACCGGATCTTGGTGAAGGTGAGGTCGTCGTCGTTGATCAGTACCAGGTCGGGGCGGGACTGACCGACCAGCTCGGGCACCTCGGTACGCTCGCCGCTCACGTCCAGCTCCACGCGCTCACGACGCACGATGCCGTTCTCGGTGCGGTCGTACAGGCCGACGGCCAGACGGTGCGAGCGCAGGGTCGGGTGCTCGGTGGGGGCCTCCTGCAGGATCGCGAAGGACGTGAAGTTCCCGTCGGCGTCCACCTCGAACTCCGGGCGCATGGTGTTGACGCCCGTGGTCTCCAGCCACTCGCGCGACCAGCCGGACAGGTCCCGACCCGAAGCGGCCTCCAAGTGCTTGAAGAGGTCCTTCAGCTCGGTGTTGCCGAACGCGTTCTCCTTGAAGTAGGCGCGAACGCCCGCGAAGAAGTCGTCCACGCCCACGTACGCCGCGAGCTGCTTGAGCACCGAGGCGCCCTTGGCGTAGGTGATGCCGTCGAAGTTGACCTCGACCGCCTGGATGTCGACCATGTCGGCGGCGATCGGGTGGGTGGAGGGCAGCTGGTCCTGGCGCAGCGCCCACGCCTTCTCGACGTTGGCGAAGGTGGTCCACGCGTCGGTCCACTTGGTGGCGTTGGCCTGGCAGTAGACGCTGGCGTAGGTTGCGAAGGACTCGTTCAGCCACAGATCGTCCCACCAGCGCATGGTGACCAGGTCACCGAACCACATGTGCGCCATCTCGTGCAGGATGGTCTCGGCGCGACGCTCATAGCGGGCGTCGGTGACCCGGGACCGGAAGACGTAGTCCTCCAGGAAGGTGACGGCGCCGGCGTTCTCCATCGCCCCGGCGTTGAACTCCGGCACGAACAGCTGGTCGTACTTGCCGAAGGCGTAGCGCACGTCGAACAGGCCGTGGAAGAAGTCGAAGCCCTGCTTGGTGACCTCGAACAGGGCGTCGGAGTCCAGGTGCTCGGCCAGGGACGCGCGGCAGTACAGGCCCAGCGGGATGCCGTCGTGCTCGTCGCGGACCACGTGGTAGGGACCGGCGATGAGCGCCGTGATGTAGGTGGACATCACCGGGGTGGCGGGGAAGTGCCAGCGCACGCGCTCGTCCCCGGCCGCCTCACGCTCGACGTCGGGAGCGCTGTTGGACACGACCTCCCAGGACGGCGGCGCGTACACGGTCAGCTCGAACGTGCCCTTCAGGTCGGGCTGGTCGAAGCACGTGAACATACGCTGCGCGTCGGCGGTCTCGAACTGCGAGTACAGGTACACGGCCTCGTCGACCGGGTCGACGAAGCGGTGCAGGCCCTCACCGGTGCGCATGTAGGCGGCGTCGGCGACCACGGTCAGCTCGTTGTCGGCCGCGACGTCGGGCAGGGCCAACCGCTCACCGTCGAACAGCGCGGCCACGTCGAGCTCCACGCCGTTGAGGGTGGCCTCCCGCACCGTGGGCGCGACCAGGTCGATGAAGGTACGGGCACCCGGTTCGGAGGAGGAGAAACGCACCGTGGTGGTGGACCGGAAGGTCTCGCCCCCGGTCGTCAGGTCCAGCTCCACGTCGTAGGAGTCGACGCCGAGGATGCGCGCCCGCTCCCGGGCCTCGTCCCTTGTGAGGTTCCCTGCCACGCAAAGCTCCCTTCGCGGCCGCCGTCTTCGCCGGCCGGAGTCTCATTGCCGGTCACGGCGAGCCCACCGACCAGCGGATCAGCCGGGGGCGGGCCTCGTCGGGCCGGAGGTCGTCCATCGGCTTCGATCCTGCCACGCGCGGGTGCGGAATGCGCAACCGATGCGTGGGGTTGTGGATCTACGCGACGAAAGTTCGCGACCCACTCGACGAGGAGTACCGGAAAATGACGCAGACCCCCGAACAGCAGGGCGATCAGGTCGTCTGGGCCGACATGTGGTTCGACCCCGCGTGCCCGTGGGCCTGGATGACCTCTCGCTGGCTGTTGGAGGTGGAGAAGGTACGCCAGGTGAGGGTGCGTTGGCACGTGATGAGCCTGGGCGTCCTCAACGAGGGTCGGGACCTGCCCGAGGAGTACAAGAAGGGGATCGAACGCTCCTGGAAGGCGGTGCGTGTGTGCGTCGCCGCCGAACAGCGCTTCGGACCCGAGGTCCTGGACCGCCTCTACACGGCGCTGGGCACCCGTTTCCACAACCAGGGCGAGCCCCAGGCCATCGAGACGATCCGCGCCGCGCTGGCCGACGCCGACCTGCCGGCGGACCTGGCCGAGGCCGCGGACTCCACCGAATACGATGAGGCCCTGCGGGCCTCGCACGCCGAGGCGATGAAGCTGGTCGGCGAGGACGTCGGTACCCCCGTCGTCCAGGTCGAGGGTGTCTCGTTCTTCGGCCCCGTCGTCTCCCCGACGCCGCGCGGCGAGGAGGCCGGGAAGCTGTGGGACGGCGTGCGTCTGGTCGCCGGGATCGACGGCTTCTTCGAGCTCAAGCGCACCCGCACCCGTGACCCCATCTTCGACTGACCCACCCTGGAGGAACCCATGCCCGGGCCGGATGACGACCGTCGCGTCGACTTCTTCGATGACCTGGAGATCCTGCCCGACATCACCGGCGACGAGCGCGCCGAGGGGTGGGGCGACACCGAGGAGGACTCCACGGCGCGACTGATCGCCGACCGCCCCCCGCACTGGGGCTGAGCCCGGCCCACCCGGACACCACCACGGGGGTCACAGGGGATGCCCGTTGAGGGTGGTGGGCGTAGACGACGATGAGGAACCGTCTGCGAAGGCCCCGAACACGCGCCGAAGCGCCGGCGAAGACGCAGAGAACACGACCCGGTATCCGTGAAACCACGGATACCGGGTCGTTCGCCGTCGGGGGGTATGGCCAACCCGAATCCCGTTCTGCGAAGGTGGTGTCATGCGATCCCTCTACATCGATGGCGCCTGGCGCGATTCCACCTCCGACGAGGCCCTGGACGTGATCAACCCTGCGACCGAGCAGGTCATCGACACGGTTCCGGCCGGATCCACCGCTGATGTCGACGCCGCGGTCGAGGCCGCGGCCACCGCGTTCGAGGGGTGGTCCGCGCTCACTCCGGGGCAGCGCGTCACCCACCTGACCAAGGCCCTGAAGCTGTTCGCCGCGCGGCAGAAGGACATCGCCGCGATCATGACCGAGGACATGGGCGCGCCCACCGGCTTCGCCACCAAGGTGCAGGTCGGCCTCCCCTCCCTGATGTTCAGCACCTACATCGACCTGGTGGAGCAGCACGGGGAGCGCTACTTCACCGGTGAGAAGGTCGGCAACTCCCTGGTGGTGCACGAACCGATCGGCGTGGTCGGCGCCATCACCCCGTGGAACTACCCGCTGCACCAGATCGTGCTCAAGGTGGTCCCCGCCCTGTTGGCGGGAAACACCGTGGTGCTCAAGCCCAGTGAGGTCGCCCCGCTGGGCGCCTACGCCCTGACCGAGGTGTTCGAGGAGAGCGGGCTCCCGGCCGGTGTGTTCAACCTGGTCAGCGGCACGGGCCCGGTGGTGGGCGAGGCCATCGCCGCGCACCCGAAGGTCGACATGGTCTCCTTCACCGGCTCCACCCGCGCCGGGACCAGGGTGTCCCAGGTGGCGGCCGAGACGGTCAAGCGGGTCGCCCTGGAACTGGGCGGTAAGTCGCCCAACGTGATCCTGCCCGACGCCGACCTGACGCAGGCGGTCAAGCGCGGTGTCGCCGACGTCATGCGCAACACCGGGCAGAGCTGCAACGCGCTCACCCGCATGTTGGTGCACCGCGACTCCTACGAGGAGGCCGTGGAACTGGCCGCCGCGTCCGTCGCCAAGTACGTCCCGGGCGACCCGACCGACGAGGGCACCCGCCTGGGCCCGTTGGTCTCCGCCACCCAGTTGGAGAAGGTCCGTTCCTACATCGACCTCGGTGTGAAGGAGGGGGCTCGCCTGGTCACCGGCGGCTCCGAGCCGGTGGAGGGCCACGAGAAGGGCTACTTCGTGCGGGCGACGGTCTTCGCGGACGTGCGCAACGACATGCGCATCGCCCAGGAGGAGATCTTCGGCCCGGTCCTGGCGCTCATCCCCTACGACACGGTGGAGGAGGCGGTCGGCATCGCCAACGACACCGTCTACGGGCTCAGCGCGGCCGTGTGGTCGGGCGACTCCGAGCAGGGGCTGGAGGTGGCCCGTAGGCTGCGCGCCGGTCAGGTGGAGCTCAACGGCGGCGCCCTCAACCCGCTCGCGCCCTTCGGCGGATACAAGCGCTCGGGCAACGGTCGGGAGTGGGGTCTGCCCGGTCTGGTGGAGTTCTGCGAGGTCAAGGCCGTACAGATGTAGCATCCGGGGTCGTTGTGGCCGGGGGCGCCTGTGGGAGGTGTCACTTCGCGGGACCGCGTTCGCGGGGAATCACCCCCGGTGAAGCGTGTGTTGTGCGGTGTGGGAAGATCCCGATCGGGCATCCCCGGTCGAAACCAAACGAGGTGTGAGTTGAGCAACAAGCCTGCGGTCTCCAAGGCAGGTCCTCTGAGTAAGGACCTCAAGTCGATCCTTATCAGCAACGTGATCGCCATCTTGTCGATGGCGGGCTTCGCCGCTCTCGGGCTGAGCGTCGCCGCCGCCGCGGCCGGAGTCTGAGCGGCCCACGGACGAGGCGTACGCCTCCCACACGCTCCGCCGCGCCCCACCCGAACGTTCACGGGTGGGGCGCGGCGTTTTTCGTGCGTGGAAGCTGTCACACTGGTGACGTGCGTGTTTACCTTGGATCAGATCATGCGGGCTTCGAGCTCAAAGAACACCTCGTCTCCTGGCTGAAGGAGCGGGGCCACGAGGTCGTGGACGCCGGGCCGGCCGTCTACGACGCGGTGGACGACTACCCGCCGTTCGTCCTGCGCGCCGCCGAGGGCGTGGCGAAGGACCCGGGTTCCCTGGGAATCGTCATCGGTGGCTCCGGCAACGGCGAGCAGATCGCCGCCAACAAGGTCGAGGGCGTTCGTGCGGCCCTGGCCTGGAGCGAGGACACCGCCAAACTGGCGCGCGAGCACAACGACGCGAACGTGCTCGGCATCGGTGGGCGGATGCACTCCCTGGAGGAGTCCACCCGGTTCGTGGAACTCTTCCTGACCACCCCCTACAGCGACGAGGAGCGGCACACCCGCCGCATCGCGATGCTCGGTGACTACGAGCGGACCGGCGAACTGCCCCCGCTTCCGTAACGTCTCGTCGATGGCCCGCCACGAGCGGCCGGACCGGGTCCCCGCCCACCGTGGGGGCCCTTCGTGTTTCCGGGGCGGGACACGCCGTGTCGTCGGGGATCGGGGCGAACGCTCCCGGGGGTCGCCACCGACGCCGGCGGCGGCCAGGGGATCCTGGTGCGTGACCAGGTACGGCGCGGCCCGCCGAGGGCGCGTCCCCACGGGTTTAGGCGGACCCCAAACCCGGGATAGTGGGGCGGATCCGGCCCGGATGCACGTGCCACTTCGAGGCCCCAAGCGCTACAGTTCGTGCACAGCGGCGGGTCAGAGCCATCCGCGGTGCGATGGTGTCACCCTCCGGGCGACCGCCACTCCTTTCGGGTGATCCCCCACGAGCCCCCGGCCCGCCGACGCGAGATCCGCCCCGACGCGACCCCGGCCGCGGCGGTGCGCCGTACGACGACCAGGAGTAACCCCCGCGAGCGAAGCGGGCGCGCCGATCGCGAGGACCCATGAACTCCACACCGACCGCCAAGACCACCCGGCTGTTGCGCTCGACCGCGCAGCGGCTCGTCGCGGTGCTCCGGCGCAAGGTGTTGTTCCGCTACCGGCTCGTCCTCATCACCCTGGTGACCCTGGCCGTGGGCATCGGGGTGGGGGCCGTGTGGGGTCCCACCGGTTGGTTCCCACCCAGCTCCACCATCCTCACCGTTCTCGCCGGTGGCCTGCTCCTCAAACGCAAGAGCCTGGCGTTCCTACTGGCCGTGGTCGCCGCGGTCCTGGTGTTCGTGGCCTACATGCTCGACTTCGGTCAGGTGGGGCCGGGGCTGCTGGTCACCATCGGGGTCACCGCCGTGCTCTCGTACCTGCTGTCCGGGCTGCGCGAACGCCTCGGAGTGCAGGGGCTCAGCGGCGAGATGATGCTGCTGGACCTGCGCGACCGACTACGCCACCAGGGTCGGCTGCCCAAGCTCCCCAAGGGATGGGGGCGCACCGCCGTGCTGCGTCAGGCCGGCGGTTCCTCCTTCGGTGGCGACTTCGTGGTCTCGATCCTTCGGGAGAACCGGCTCGACGTCGCTCTCGTGGACGTGTCCGGCAAGGGGGTGGACGCCGGGACCCGGGCCCTGCTGCTTTCCGGTGCCTTCAGCGGACTCATCGGCGCGGTGCCCGCCCGCGACTTCCTCGCCCACTGCAACGACTACCTCATGCGCAACAGCGGCGGTGAGGGCTTCGTCACGGCCGTCCACCTGAGCGTGGACATCGTCACCGGCGAGTACCAGGTGGCCTCCGCCGGGCACCCGCCCGCCCTGCACTACGACGGCGGCGGCGGGGTATGGAGCACCACCGAGGCCAAGGGCGTGGTCCTCGGCGTGATCCCGGAGTTGACCTACACCTTCGTCGAGGGCGGGCTCCGTCCCGGCGACGCCATCATGCTCTGCACCGACGGGCTCATCGAGACCCCCGGCGAGGACCTGGACGCCGGCATCGACAAACTCCTCGGCGCCGCGGACACCCTGGTCACCCAGGGATTCGCCACCGGGGCGAGCGAGATCGTCGACACCCTCAGCAAGGACAAGAACGACGACTGCGCGCTCGTCGTCCTCTGGCGCAACTGAAGACCCCACCGCGCGCTCATGGGCGAACGCCCCGCGCCGACGGGTCCCGGATGAGACCGGACGGCCGCCGCCAGAGGTAGGGTCGTCATGTTCCCCGACCCCGTACGAGGTTCTTCGTACACGTCCCCGGATCGCCGTGCCCGCCCTCCCCGTCCCCCCAGACGCCGACGCTCGCACGGCCGACCCCACCAGCGACGAGGGGCCGGACCTTTCCCGAACCACCGGCCCGGCGGACGTGTGCGCCGGGCCCCGGCGATGCAAGGGGGTGCTTCGCATGGACGGCGAGCGCGCTGAAGAACTCATCGATCTGGTCGAGACGAACGACCTGACCGGGATCAGACTCTGGTTGGCCGAACACAGGCCCCACGAGATCGCGGACGAACTCTCCCGCATGACCGGACGCGAGGCGATCATCCCCTTCCGGCTCCTGGACAAGGACCGGGAGCTGGAGGTGTTCGAGGAACTCGATTCGAGCCAACAGCAGAACATCCTCCTGGGCCTGCGTGGAACCGACTTCCACGACCTCCTGGAGGAAATGGAGCCCGACGACCGCGCCAGGCTCATCGGGGAGGCCCCCGCCAAGATCGCCACCCGTGCCCTGGCCGGCCTGAGCCCCTCCGAACGCAGGATGACCGCCGCCCTCCTGGGCTACCCCGAGGATTCCGTCGGTCGGTACATGACCCCCGAGACGGTCGTCCTGCACCGTGACCTCACCGTCGGCCGCGCGCTGGAGGTGGTCCGCGCCAAGGGGGCCGGCGCCGAGATCATCTACACGTTGCCGGTGGTCAGCGACGGCCGCCGTGTGGTCGGCACCGTCACCCTCAGCGACCTGGTGGTCAGCGACGTCGACATGATCCTCAAGGACCTGGTGGACGTGTTCGCGCCTCGGGTTCGCGCCTACGAACCCGTCGAGGACGCAGCCCGACTCATGCAGGAGGCCAACCTGGTCGCCCTGCCCGTGATGGACTCCGAGGACCGTTTCGTCGGCATGCTCACCGTCGACGACGCCCTTGAGGTCATCGAGGCCGCCGACTCCGAGGACATGGCGCTCCAGTCCGGTGCCAGTCCCATCGACGACCACTACGCCTCGGTCGGAGTGCTCCGTCTGGTGGGGGCACGGTCGGTGTGGTTGATGCTGCTCATCGTCGCCGCCACGTTCACCGTCAACGTCATGCAGGTGTACGAGGCGACGTTGGAACAGGTGACGGCGCTGGCCATGTTCGTGCCCATGCTCATCGGCACCGGCGGCAACGTCGGAGCCCAGTCGGCGACGGCCATCGTGCGCGCCCTGGCCGTCGGCGAGGTGCGGGTGCGCGACCTTCCATCGGTGATCTGGAAGGAGAGCCGGGTCGGCCTGTTGCTGGGCGTGATCCTCGCGCTCCTGGCCCTGGCCATCGGCTCGTTGCTCGTGGGTTTCGCGGTCGCGGTGGCGGTCGCCCTGTCGGTGGTCGCGATCTGCACCTGGGCGGCGATCATCGGCTCGTCGATGCCGCTGCTCGCCCGCAAGGTCGGAGTGGACCCGGCGGTGGTCTCCTCCCCGATGGTGGCCACACTCGTGGACGCCACCGGCCTGCTCATCTACTTCGCGATCGCGCGCGCGGTGCTGGGGATCTGACCGGAACGGGGCCCGTCCGACGAACTCGTCGGTCGAAGAGGTGTCTTGAACCATGCCCTCTTCCGTACGATGGGTGACCAGGGCGGACCCCGGAGAAACCCGGGGTGGGCCCGGACGATCGACGACGACCCCAGGGGGAGACCATGGCCGGTGCGGGTGACGCGTTCAACAAGCTGCGCAAGACGGTCGAGGACAACGCGGACAAGGCCGAGGGTCTGGTGGGGAAGGCCGCCGACGCCGCGAAGAAGGCCACGGGCGGCGCCCACGACGACAAGATCGACAAGGCCTCCGGCGCGGCCACCGACTACCTGCGCAAGCAGGGTGACGGGGCGGGGCGTTCGGAGGAGGACACCGGCGATTCGAAGGACCGCGGACAGGGCCGTTCCGACGAGGACGACCGGCGCGGATAGTTTCGAGCCGGGCGAAGATTCCTCGGAACACGGGGCGGGTGGGGCGGGTCCACGAAAGTGGGCGCCCCATCCGCTCCTCGCCGTTTCGGTGCCCCCACACCGGAAGATCACCCAACCGATCGAGTACCCGCTGGTCAGGGTGGTGCTACGAATGATTACCCTGGCCGGATAAGGCGAACCCGACCAGCGGGTGAGGGGGTGGGGGATGAGTGCGGTCGAGGACGCGCCCTGCAAACTCACGGTCTGTCGAGGATGCTGCTGCGGAACGGAGAAGAAGGTCCCCGGCGTCGACCACGACGCCCAGCTCGCCCGCCTGAGCGCCATCGACGACCACTCCGCCCGCCGTGTTCCCGTCCGCACCAGCAAGTGTCTGGGCATCTGCTTCCAGGCCAACGTCGTCGTGGTCCAGCCCTCCGCGATGGGCCGCGCCGCCGGTGGCCGCCCCGTCTGGCTGGGTGAGATGACCGAGGACGACCTGCTGGAAGCCGTCGACGACTGGATCTTCGAGGGCGGTCCCGGTCTGGCCCCGCTTCCCGAGGTCTTGGCGGACCACGTCACCTCCAAGGACGCGAAGAAGCCGAAGAAACGCAAGAAGCCCAAGCGCGAGAAGCCCAAGGACGGCAAGGGCGAGGACGCCAAGGCGCAGAAGAAGAGCAAGAAGGACGGCAAGGACAAGAAGAAGTCCAAGAAGTCCAAGAAGAAAAGGAAGAAGCCGGAGAAGGTCTAGTGCCGCGACGGGGTGAACCCTGACCGACGCGGCACTGGCGCGATCCGGAGGCCCGGACCGCGCCGTGGGCCGTCAGCGACTCTGCGGGGCGAACTGGGTGCGGTACAGCGCCGTGTAGAGGCCACCCGCGCCGAGGAGTTCCTCGTGTGACCCGCGCTCCAGGATCCGCCCGTCCTCCAGCACGAGGATCTGGTCGGCCTCCCGCACGGTCGCCAACCGGTGCGCGATCACCAGGGAGGTGCGCCCCTCCAAGGCAACGGCCAGGGCCTCCTGAACGGCGGCCTCCGACTCCGAGTCCAGGTGGGCGGTGGCCTCGTCCAGGATCACCACCGACGGCGCCTTCAACAGCAACCGAGCGATCGCCAGCCGCTGCTTCTCGCCCCCGGAGAGCCGGTAACCGCGATCTCCCACCATGGTGTCCAGGCCCTGGGGCAGCTGCTCCAGAAGCGTGCCCAGACGTGCCATGCGCAGCACCTCGACCAACTCGGAGTCGGTGGCCTCCGGACGCGCGTAGCGCAGGTTGGCGCCGACGGTGTCGTGGAACAGCTGCGCGTCCTGGGTCACCACGCCGATCGCCGAACGCAGGGAGTCGCCGGTCGCCTCACGCAGGTCCAGGTCGCCCACCCGTACCCGCCCCTCGGTCGGGTCGTACAGTCGTGACACCAGGTGGGTGAGCGTGCTCTTTCCCGCACCCGAGGGGCCCACCAACGCCACCATCCGGCCCGGTTCGGCGTGGAACGACACCCCGCTCAGCACCTGGGTGTCCTCGTCCTTCTCCGCCTGTGGGGCCAGTTCCAGGGAGGCCACCGACGACCCGGCGGCGCCCGGGTAACGGAAGGACACCTGGTCGAACTCCACGCTCAACGGACCCTCCGGCAACGGCCGGGCGTGCGGGTCCTCCTTGATCTGCGGTTCCAGGTCCAGCACCTCGAAGACCCGGTCGAAGGACACCAGGGCGGTCATGATCTCCACGTGCACGTTGGACAGGGTGGTCACCGGACCGTACAGCCGTGTCAGCAGGGTGGTGAGCGCGACCAGGGTGCCGACCTCGAAGGAGCCCCGCACCGCGAGCAGGCCGCCCGCGCCGTAGACCATCGCCACGGCCAGCGCGGTGATGGTCGCGAGCATGGTGAACAGCAGGCCACCGAACACCGCCTGCTGGACTCCCAGGTCACGAACGCGCGCGGCCTTCTCGGAGAACCCGCGGTTCTCCTCGTCTGGACGGCCGTACAGCTTCACCAGCATGGCGCCGCCGACGTTGAACCGTTCGGTCATCAGCGAGCTCATCGACGCGTTGTTGTCCATGGCGTCGCGCGAGATGGTCGCGAGTCTGCGGCCCAGCAGTTTCGCGGGCACGATGAACAGCGGTACCAGTACCAACGCCAGCAGGGTCACCTGCCAGGACAGGGCCAGCATGGTGATGAGCACGGCCACCACGCTGATGAGGTTGGACACCACCGACTGCAGTACCGAGGTGATCGCCCGCTGGGCGCCCACCACGTCCGTGTTCAGGCGGCTGATCAGCGAACCGGTCTGGGTGCGGGTGAAGAAGGAGATCGACATTCGCTGCACGTGGGCGAACACCTGGGTGCGCAGCAGGTAGATGACGCCTTCCCCGATCCGGGCCGACAACCACCGGCCGGTCAGGGTGATGACGCCCTCCAGCAGGGCCAGAGCACCCGCGGCGACCGCCAACCACACCACCACCGAGGTGTTCCCCGGGATGATTCCCTGGTCGATGATGGCTCGCAGCAGCAGGGGGTTGGCCACCACCACGCCCGCGCCGATCGAGGTGACCAACAGGAACAACAGGATCGACCGCCAGTGCGGTCGGGCGTACGACAGGATGCGTCGGGTGATCCCCGGGGGCAGCCTCTGCCCTCGCGCGCTCCCATCGTTGACCAGGGCCCTGTAGGAGGGCCTCCCTGACATCATCGACGGCCTCGTTTCGTACATCGGTTCGCCACGCATGTGTCAACACCGATGGGGCCGTGCCGCTTCCCGAGCATGCGGGGGAGGGGGATGGTGGGGAATCGAGGGTTCAGAGCGAGTGCGAGAGGCGACCCAGCGCCGCCGTGGTGGAGCGGCCCGGGGTGAAGGGCAGCTCCCAGGAGCGGGCGCCGAGCGCCTCCGCGCCGCGGATCTTGGCCTGGGTGTAGCGGTCCCCGGCGGTGAAGGCCAGGGCGGCGGGGGCCAGGGGGCGAAGCAGGTCGGCGTAGGCGGCCCAGTCGGCGACCGTGGGGGGTCCGTCGATGATGAAGGAACCGGTCACACAGGCGAGCGCGGCGATGGTCTCGGCCCGTTCCTCGGCCGGGTTGATCGGCCGTTCGGGGCCCTTCCAGGCTCGCACTCGCTCGTCGGACTCGATGCCCACGACGAGGGGGTGGCCGCGTTCGGCGATGGCACCCAGGAATCGGATGTGTCCCACGTGCAGTACGTCGAAGACCCCGGTGACCACGACCGGTCGTTCGAGGGGGTCCGGTCGTTCGAACCAACGCAGACCCAGCGGCGTGGCCGCTTGGTACGCCTCGTCCGTGCCAGATTCCCGCATGTGGCCCCCGTTCCCTCCATACGACCGAGGGGCGTCCGCGTCCGCTCGCGTGGACGGGCTCACCCGAAAGGTCAACGTACCTGCCGGGCGGGGGTATTCCGCCTCTGGGGAGGAGAACCGAACGGTGTTCACCTCGGGTGTGACGGACGTTGCCGGGAACCCCGTGAGCGGTATGTGTGCCCCATCACGTGAAGAGTTCGCGATGTGGAACGGAAAAGTGGTGCGGCGGGGGTGAGGGGGTCGTCCCCTTGGTGAAATGGCGGAGCGGGCCGGTGCTTGGAGGCATAGGGCTTGCTCCGAGTGGGGCGGGGGTCAGGGGGTCGTCCCCGTGGTGAAATAGCGGAACGAGCCGGTGCCTGGAGGCACACGGCTCGCTCCGAGTGGAGCGGGCGACGAGAATCGAACTCGCATGACCAGCTTGGAAGGCTGGGGTTCTACCATTGAACTACGCCCGCATGGCTTCAGAGCCCTTGAGTTTCCTCTAGACTCGTCCTGCCGCTGGAGATAAGAGTACAGTCTCCAGGGCGGTGGTCGCACACTCGTTTTCGGATTGGTGTGTCCCCGCCGGGCAACGGGGTGTAGCGCAGCTTGGTTAGCGCGCATGCTTTGGGAGCATGAGGCCGCGGGTTCGAATCCCGCCACCCCGACGAAATCTTTCGCGGCCGTCCGGCCTCTCGGCCGGCGGCCGTGGCCCCCTGCGTATCTGCCCTAGACTTGGTGCGATCAGCAGGAAACTGTAAGTCCCAGCCCGTCGCAGGGCACCCCAGTAGAACGTGGTCTCCACGGTCCGGGGTGCTCGCGTGCATTCGCCGTTCGTGTGGTGCGACTGCGGGCCGACGCGGACACCAGCCGGCAAACCTAGGAGTACCGCCCCGTGAAGACCGATGTCGAGGAGCTCAGCCCGACCCGGGTCAAGCTGACCATCGAGGTGCCCTTCGAGGAGCTCGAGCACGCTTTCGACGTGACCTACAAGTCGCTCGCGAAGCAGGTTCGGATCAAGGGCTTCCGCCCGGGCAAGGCACCGGCGCGGCTGATCGACCGCTACGTCGGCCGAGGTGCGGTGATCAGCGAAGCGGTCAACCACGCCGTTCCGGAGCTTTACAACGAAGCCATCCAGAAGGAGGAGATCTTCGCGCTCGGTCAGCCCGACGTGGAGGTCACCAAGCTGGAGGACAACGACGAGCTCGCCTTCACCGCCGAGGTCGACGTCCGCCCCAAGTTCGAGGTGAAGGACTACAAGGGCATCGAGGTGACCGTCGACAACGCGGCCGCCACCGATGAGCAGGTCGACGAGCAGATCGGCACCCTGCGCGAGCGCTTCTCCACGCTCGTGGGCGCCGACCGTCCGATCGAGGACGGCGACCACCTGTCCATCGACCTGTCGGCGGCCGTCGACGGTGAGAAGCTCGAGGACGTGGCCGTGAGCGGCTACTCCTACGAGGTCGGCACCAACGCCATGCTGGAGGGCCTCGACGAGACCCTGCGCGGCATGGAGGCCGAGGGCGAGGCCACCTTCAAGACCACCCTGGTGGGTGGCGACCACGAGGGCGAGGAAGCCGACGTCACCGTCACCGTGCACTCGGTCAAGGTGAAGGAGCTGCCGGAGCTGGACGACGAGTTCGCCCAGTTGGCCTCGGAGTTCGACACCATCGACGAGCTGCGCGAGGACGTGCGCAAGCGCATGGCCGACGTGCGTCGCATGCAGCAGCTCTCCGCCGCCCGCGACAAGGCGCTGGAGAAGCTCATCGAGTCCGTCGAGGTGCCGCTGCCCGACGCGGTCGTCGACGAGGAGATCACCCGTCGTCGCCAGAGCCTTGAGCAGCAGCTCGCCCAGAGCGGTCTGACCAAGGAGGCCTACCTCGAGTCGCAGGAGAAGACCGAGGAGGAGTTCGAGGAGGAGCTGAAGACCGGCGCCAACTCGGCGGTCAAGGCCGGCTTCATCCTCGACCAGCTGGCCCTCCAGGAGGACCTGAGCGCCGACCAGGGCGAGCTCAGCCAGTACGTGTTCGAGCAGGCCCAGCGCATGGGCGTCAGCCCGGACCAGCTGGCCCAGCACCTGGTCGAGTCGAACCAGATCCGCGTCGCCTTCACCGAGGTCGTCCGCGGCAAGGCCATGGACCTGGTCCTGGCCGACGCCAAGGTGACCGATGAGGACGGCAACGTCATCGAGACCCCGCAGGTCGAGGCGGCCGAGGACACCGACGTGGTGGAGGACGCGGCCAAGGCCGCTGCCGCCGCCACCGAGGACGTCGAGGTCGTCGAGACCGTGGAGGTCGTCGAAGACGACGCCGCCGAGTCCGAGAAGGCCGACGAGAACGCCAAGGACGACAGCAAGTAGTCCTTCGGGTCCGTAGCGTTCGCACGGGCCCCGACCGCCCCGGAACCGGGGCGATCGGGGCCCGTGGTGCTTTGTTCGCTGTCAGGAGAAAAGGTGTCTTCCACCCCTCCCGCACCCTGCGCTCAAAGCGAACAGGGACGTTATACGGACGAGCCCGACGCCCAGCGGCGTTAGTGTCGCTGTATCGCAACCGTTTCGATTCCGGAGCAGGTGACGAGAGTGCCGCCGACCTTTGATGAGTCCCCGGGATTCGACGCTCGTACGTCGGACCCGCAACTTTCCCCTTTTATTGAGCAGACGCCTCAGCGCCTGTTGCGCCAGCGAATCGTGTTCCTCGGCCAACAGGTCGACGACGACATCGCCAACCGCCTTGTCGGTGAGCTCCTGCTGCTGTCCGCCGAGGACCGCCAGCGGGACATCACCATGTACATCAACTCGCCGGGTGGTTCCGTGACGGCGGGCATGGCGATCTATGACGTCATGCAGTACATCCCCAACGACGTGCGTACCGTGGGTATCGGTATGGCCGCGTCCATGGGGCAGATGCTTCTGTGCGCCGGTGCGGCCGGTAAGCGTTACGCGCTGCCGCACACCCGCGTCATGATGCACCAGCCGTCCGGTGGCATCGGGGGCACCGCCTCCGACATCCGGATCCTGGCGGACCAGCTGCTCTACGTGAAGAAGATGTTCATCACGAAGATCTCCGAGCACACCGGGCAGACGGTCGAGCAGATCGAGAAGGACGCCGACCGGGACCGCTGGTTCACGGCCCAGGAGTCGCTGGAGTACGGCTTCATCGACGAGGTGCTCGAAGGCACCCTCGATGTGACCAGTTGACCGTACTCAGTGCTGTCCTGACCCAGTCCATGGATCGGCGTAGTGCGTGGAAGGCGTGAAATGACCGAGTTCAACCCCAGTCTGATCGGCGGCGCGGCCTCGATGGCTCCCCAGAGCCGCTACGTGCTGCCGTCCTACGTGGAGCGCACGTCGTACGGCGTCAAGGAGATGAATCCGTACAACAAGCTCTTCGAGGAGCGGATCATCTTCGTCGGCGTGCAGATCGACGATGTCTCCGCCAACGACTTGATGGCCCAGCTCATCACCTTGGAGCAGCTCGACTCCGAGCGGGACATCCAGATGTACATCAACTCGCCGGGTGGTTCCTTCACCTCCCTCATGGCGATCTACGACACCATGCAGTTCGTGCGCCCCGACATCCAGACGGTGTGCATCGGACAGGCCGCGTCGGCCGCCGCGATCCTGCTGGCGGGCGGCACCCCGGGCAAGCGCGGCGCGCTGCCCAACGCCCGCATGATGATCCACCAGCCCGCCACCGAGGGCATGCACGGCCAGGCCAGCGACATCGAGATCCAGGCCAACGAGATCACCCGGATCCGGCAGCAGCTGGAGACGACCCTGTCCAAGCACACGGGTCGCTCGCCCGAGCAGGTGTCCAAGGACATCGAGCGCGACAAGATCCTCACCGCGGAGGAGGCCGTCGAGTACGGTCTCATCGACTTCGTGTTGCCCTACCGCAAGGCTTCCCTGAAGTAGGGCACCCGCCGGAGAAACCCCGAGCCGAACCGGACTCCGCGCATTCGCGTGGATGTTCCGGTAGGGGTTCTCCGGCCTCGTAAAGCATGCGCCGGACCGGTTCGGGACCCGCCTGGAACAACCCGGTGGTGAAGCCGGTCCGGTTTTTCGCTTACCCTGGCGGGGAGCGACACACAGATCGCCCCGTCCGTGACCGGTCGGTCGTGGACGGAAGATTCACGGGAGTTCGCTTCCGTGCCGTCCGACGTGAAACGCGTCGGGGGCGGGGTGGCCTTAGTTTTGAGGAGTGGCTGGGTGGCACGCATCGGCGACGGCGGGGACCTGCTGAAGTGCTCATTCTGCGGTAAGAGCCAGAAGCAGGTGAAAAAGCTCATCGCGGGCCCCGGCGTGTACATCTGCGATGAGTGCATCGATCTGTGCAACGAGATCATCGAAGAGGAACTCGCCGACGCCACCGAGCTCACGTGGGATTCCCTTCCCAAGCCGCGGGAGATCTTCGACTTCCTCGACTCGTACGTGATCGGTCAGGAGCAGGCGAAGAAGGCTCTGTCGGTGGCGGTGTACAACCACTACAAGCGGGTTCGTTCCGAGGGCGACCGTCCCGGTGACGAGGACGTGGAGATCGCCAAGTCCAACATCCTGCTGCTGGGTCCGACCGGTTCGGGCAAGACCCTGCTGGCGCAGACCCTCGCCAAGATCCTGAACGTTCCCTTCGCCATCGCCGACGCCACGGCGCTGACCGAGGCCGGTTACGTCGGCGAGGACGTCGAGAACATCCTCTTGAAGCTGATCCAGGCCGCGGACTACGACGTCAAGAAGGCCGAGACCGGGATCATCTACATCGACGAGGTCGACAAGGTCGCCCGTAAGAGCGAGAACCCGTCGATCACCCGGGACGTCTCCGGGGAGGGTGTGCAGCAGGCGCTGCTGAAGATCCTGGAGGGCACCACCGCGAGTGTTCCGCCGCAGGGCGGGCGCAAGCACCCGCACCAGGAGTTCATCCAGATCGACACCACCAACGTGCTGTTCATCTGTGGTGGCGCCTTCGCCGGGCTGGAACAGCTCATCGAGTCCCGTACCGGGCAGCAGGGCATGGGCTTCAACGCCGTGCTGCGGCCCAAGACCGAGGAGTCCGAGCGGGCGCTGTTCGGCGAGGTCATGCCGGAGGACCTGCTCAAGTTCGGGATGATCCCGGAGTTCATCGGTCGTCTGCCGGTGATCACCAGCGTGCACAACCTGGACAAGGCCGCGCTGATCCAGATCCTCACCGAACCGCGCAACGCCCTGGTCAAGCAGTACCAGCGGCTGTTCGAGCTGGACAACGTGGAGCTGGAGTTCACCCAGGACGCGTTGGAGGCCATCGCCGAGCAGGGCATCATCCGCGGTACCGGTGCCCGTGGTCTGCGCGCCATCATCGAGGAGGTCCTGCTCTCGGTGATGTACGAGGTGCCCAGCCGGGAGGACGTCGGCCAGGTGATCATCACGCGCGAGTCGGTGGAGCAGCACGTCAACCCTACGATCGTCCCGCGCCGCAAGCCGGAGGACGACGATCGCCAGGAGAAGTCCGCCTGATCGATTCCGTGCGGCCCTGAACCGCTCTCGCACGACAAGGGGCGCCCTCGCATCGAGCGAGGGCGCCCCGTCGTGTGTGCGACCACCTGGTGCCCGGGGCACCCCGGGGGCTCGGCCGGGAAGGATCAGTCCTCGTCCTCCAGGACCGCCTCCATGCGGGCGATCTCGGTGTTCTGCTCGGCGATGAGGTCGTTGGCCATCCGCATCACGGTCTGGTCGTGTCCATCGGAGAGGACGTCCACGGCCATGGCCACCGCGCCCTCGTGATGGGCGGTCATCAATTCCACGAACAGGTGGTCGAACTCGTCGCCCTCGGCGTCGGTGAGCCGTCGCATGTCCTCTTCGGAGACCATGCCCTGCATGTCGTCATGGTCGACCTCCAGGTCACAGAGGGGGACGTCCTCGCCCTCCGAGTGGTGGCCGCCCTCGCCCTCCAGACCGCAGAAGTTCTGGTGGGCGGGGTTGTCCCGGGCCGGACCGAAGATGTTCTCCTCCAGCCAGCTCTCCATCGCGGAGATCTCCGGGTCCTGGGCCGCGGCGATGCGGTCGGCGATGCGTTCGACGCCGTCGCGCCGGTAACGGTCCGGGACCAGGTCGGTCATCTCCAGGGCCTGGGAATGGTGTTCGATCATCATCACCAGGTAGGTGACGTCGGCTTCGTTGTGTCCCTGTTCCTCGGCGAGCGCGGCGATCTCCTCGGCGGTCGCGGGGGTGGAGGACTCTCCGGGGGCGCCGGGGGAGATGACGTTGGCGGACTCCTGTCCGTCGTCGTCCGCGTTGCAGGCCGGGGCGGCGAGCAGGACGAGGGCGGTTCCGGCGGCGAGTGCCAGGCGACGCACGTGGTCTCCTCCAGGGGGTGGGGCGGACGGGCCGGGTGGGGACCGCCGGTGTCGGTGGTATGCGACATCCTGCGGGTTTTCTACTCACTCCGTGGGTGTTTTGTCCAGTGCGGAGCCGGTGTTCGTCCGGCCGGCTCCAGGCGTCCGCCGTCGGTGCGCGGCCGATGGCGGCGTGTTCGTGGGGATGTCCTGAGGGCCACAGTCGTGTGTCCCCGAAGACAGGAGGATGTCACCGTCGCAGAGGCCCGCAGTACCGCGCCTTCGAACTGTTAAGACCTATATTTCCTTTGTTTCCCTCTATACATATTGATGTTGAACTGTGTACGTTCTTTCTGTTTCGCTCCATTAGGAATCAGGAGTACACATGGCGTCATCCCCCACCCACCCCCGTGCAGGACGCCCGCTTCACCGCAGAGCACTCACCGGTGTCGCCCTCACCGCCGCCGCACTCCTGACCGTGGGCCTCCTCGGCCCCGTCGGTGCGGCCGCCGACACCACCCCCTTCGAAAGCGACGCCGAGACCAGCCCCAACGTCACCCACGTCGCGAACCTCCCCAAGTCCGAGGCCATGGACGACTACAACTCGGACCTGGCCTTCACCGGCGACTACGCCATCGGCGGCAACTACAACGGCTTCGTCATCTACGACATCTCCGAGCCGGAGGCCCCCGAGGTCGTCTCCGAGGTCCTGTGTCCGGGCGGTCAGGGCGACCTGTCGGTCAGCGGCGACCTGGTGTACTTCTCCGTCGACTACCCGCGCGCGAGCGACGAGTGCGGTGCGCCGTCCGTGCCCACCAGTGACCCGGACGGGTTCGAGGGCATTCGAGTGTTCGACATCTCCGACAAGGCCGCCCCCGAGTACGTGGCGGCGGTGGCCACCGACTGCGGATCGCACACCCACACCCTCGTCCCGGGCAAGGACGGCGAACACGACTACGTGTACGTGTCCTCCTACTCGCCCAACGCGAACTTCCCGAACTGTCAGCCGCCGCACGACAAGATCTCCATCGTCGAGATCCCCATCGACGCACCGTCCGAGGCCGCCCTGGTCAGCGAGCCGGTCCTGTTCCCCGACGGCGGTAACACCAGGACCACCGGTTGCCACGACATCACCGCCTACCCGGAGATCGACCTGGCCGCGGGCGCCTGCATGGGCGACGGCATCCTCATGGACACCTCCGATCCGGCCCACCCGGTGGTGACCGACGTCGTCCAGGACGAGAACTTCGCGTTCTGGCACTCGGCGACCTTCACCAACGACGCGAGCACGGTGATCTTCACCGACGAGCTCGGCGGTGGCGGCGGCGCCATCTGTACCGAGGAGTACGGGGAGGAGCGCGGCGCCAACGCCATCTACACCATCGGCGGCACCGACGACGATCCCGAACTCACCTTCGAGAGCTACTACAAGCTTCCGCGCGTGCAGACCGCCACCGAGAACTGCGTCGCCCACAACGGATCGCTCATCCCGGTCCCGGGCCAGGACTTCTTCGTGCAGGCCTGGTACCAGGGCGGTGTCTCGGTGATCGACTTCAACGACCCGAAGAACCCCCGCGAGATCGGCCACTTCGACCGTGACCCGATCGACGACGATCGGCTCGTCCTCGGTGGTTCCTGGTCGGCGTACTACTACAACGGCTACGTGTACTCCTCCGACATCACCCGTGGACTCGACGTCCTGAAGATCGACGACCCGCGTCTGCGCTCCGCCGAACGCGTCACCTACGACGAGTTCAACCCCCAGTCGCAGCCGAGTTACCGACCCGGCCGCTGACCGACCCCACGAATCCCTCCCGGTGGCTCCTCCTGGGGAGTCAGGGCAAACGGGAGGACCAGGGGCCGCGGCGTTCGCCGCGGCCCCGCCGCATACAGCCCCCGCCCTCTATGCGACCAACAGGAGAAAGCATGCCCGCAGCTTCCCCGAGACACGGAGGAGTTCGACGATCGACCGTCGTGGCCCTCACCGCGGCGGCGACCCTGCTCGCGGGGCTGCTCGGCCCGGCGAGCGCCCAGGCCGATGCCCCGCCCTCCGAGGACGTCACCAGCGAGAACGTCGAACACATCGCCAACCTGCCCAAGCCCGAGGCGGTCAGCAACACCAACTCGGACATGGCCTTCACCGGTGACTACGTCATCGGTGGCAACTACGACGGGTTCGTCATCTACGACGTATCCGAGCCGGCGGACCCGGAGATCGTCTCCGAGGTCCTGTGCCCGGGCGGCCAGGGGGACCTGTCGGTCAGTGGCGACCTGGTGTACTTCGCCGTGGACTACCCCAACGCGAGCGACGAGTGCGGCGCCCCCGCGGTTCCGGTGACCGACCCGGACGGTTTCGAGGGTGTGCGCGTCTTCGACATCTCAGACAAGGCCAACCCCCAGTACGTGGCGGCCGTGCGCACCGACTGCGGATCGCACACCCTCACCCTCGTGCCCGGCGACGACGAACGCGAGTACGTGTACGTGTCCTCCTACGCCCCGGCCGAGGAGTTCCCGAACTGTCAGCCGCCGCACGACAAGATCTCCGTCATCGAGGTGCCGCTGGACGATCCGGCCTCGGCCGCGCTCGTCAACGAACCCGTGCTGTTCCCCGACGGCGGCAACCACGACCAGGACGGCCTGCTACGTCCCACCGAGGGCTGCCATGACATCACCGCCTACCCGGAGAAGGACCTGGCCGCGGGCGCCTGCATGGGCGACGGCGTCCTCATGGACATCTCCGACCCGGTCGAACCGGTCGTGACCGAGGTCGTCCAGGACGAGAACTTCGCGTTCTGGCACTCGGCGACCTTCACCAACGACGCGAGCACGGTGATCTTCACCGACGAGCTCGGCGGCGGCGGCGCGGCCACCTGCACCGAGGAGATCGGCCCGGAACGCGGTGCGAACGCCATCTACACCCTGGACGGCGAGGGCACCGACGCCACCCTCGACTTCGAGTCCTACTACAAACTGGAACGCCACCAGGGCGACGAGCAGGTGTGCGTGGCGCACAACGGTTCCCTGATCCCGGTGCCCGGCCAGAACTACTTCGTGCAGGCCTGGTACCAGGGCGGTGTCTCGGTGATCGACTTCAACGACCCGAAGAACCCCCGCGAGATCGGCCACTGGGACCCGGACGACCGCATCGACCCCGACATCGAGAACGGCAGCTCCTGGTCGGCCTACTACTACAACGGCCACGTCTACTCCTCGGACATGCGCCGGGGCCTGGACGTCCTGGAACTGACCGACCCGCGTCTGCGCCCGGCCGAACGCGTCACCTACGACGAGTTCAACCCGCAGACCCAACCGAGCTACCGACCCGGCCGCTGACCGGCTGACAGGACGGGGCGCGGGAAGGGGGAGACCCCTTCCCGCGCCCCGTGGGCGAACCGGGTTCTACTCCCGCTCGAAGAGTTCCTCGGCCCGGTCGACCTTGGCCGCCGCCAGGACCCATCGCCGCAGAGTCTTCAGATCCGTACAGGATTCGATCCGTGTGCGAACCTCGGGGGTGATGGTGAGCCCGCGAGCCTGCAGAAAAGTGATGACGTTCTCGGCGGCCTCGATGGATCGACCTTCCTCGCGACCGATCCCGACGTACTTGCGGGCGAAATCGCTTTGCCACTCGTAGGTTTCCACGGCCATCAAGTCCTCCAGCTCCTTCCGAGCGGCCTCGTTGAGGCCGGCGAGCACATAGTCATAATAGAAGGTCCGATTTTCCGGGGTCGTGGAGTTCAAAGCCTCCACCACGACCTTCAGGGCTTCAGGGTCGTGGTCGGCGTGCGCCCTGGCGGACAGCAGCGCCAGTTCGGGAAGTTTCCGAGCTTCTTCCTTCTCGATGATCCTTGGTGTGTCGCTTGGCCCGATCACCAGAGGTTCCAGGTCGAAACCCGGATGGCCGGTGCGGATCGGCTTGGCGCACCACGACGCGATGGTGTCGGTCGGGCACAGGACCAGGAGCATCGTCGGACACCCCAATCGGACGTACAGGGTGACCAAGTAGGCGGGCCAACTACGGTGCTTTTCTCGGTCATACCCGTGTTGACGTTCGATCACCACCGCCATGACGTTCGTGGTGCCGTCTCGCAACACCACGGCACCGTCGCTGTTGAGTTCCTTGGGGTCGCAGTTGGTCAGCACCGAACTGGTGTTGAGCACTTCGGTGTGTCGCGGGACCTCGAAACCGAGGGACTCCAACAGCGCGGGGGCCATCGCGGGCTGGTTCTGCACGAGCCGCAGTGGGATCTCGTGTTCTCGTGTGGGCATGCGGATTCCTGGGGTTCGGACACGGTCGAACAACGCCATGAAGACATTCCGACCTGCGAGGGGTTACCAAGAGTGAGCATGGCGTGATTTCCGGCGGTGCGTCGGTGTTTTCGAGGAATCGACGAATACGGGTATGGCCGGAACCCGAGGTCAGCGAGGGGCGAAGAGGCGATCGGTGGGGGCGTCCAGGACCTCGGTCATACGGCCGGTGAAGTACACCGTGCCCAGGGCCAGGACGCGGTCGCCCAGGGACGCCACGAAGTCCGGGGTGATCCTCTCGGCGTCGATCCGGTCCCAGTGGGCGGGTAGGTCGTGGTCGAAGCGCAGGTGGGCCTCGGGCAAGCGCACGGCGGTGACCGGTGTTCCACCGAGGGCACCTATGGCGCCGGACACGTCCTTGTGGTCGGGCAGGCAGAGCAGCACGTGGTCGACACCGCCCCAACGGGTGTGGGCCCGCGCGAGGGCGGTCGCCACTCCCACGCGGTCGATGGCCGAGTCCACCAGCGCGCGGGCGGTCGCGCTGCCGGGCACGGGATGTTCGGACAGCCGGGCGGGCAGGTTCAGGGTCCCCAGCACCTGGTGCAGACGGTCGGTGGGGGCGGGCCCGTGGCCCAGGAGTTCGAGCGCGCGGGTCCCCGCGGCCACGCCCAGGACACCCGAGGCGGCCGACAGACCCGGGGGACGCAGGGCCGGAGGCGGCGCCGAGCCGGGGAGATCCGGGTCGACGATCTCGGGGGAGACACGGCCGGCGGTGACCTCCGACAGGGTTCGCTCGATGACGGGGGAGACCTCGGGGCTTTGCGGCAGGGAGACCAGGGCCCGGGTGCGCTCACCCGCCACCCGGGTCTTCTCCCGGGCGATCTCGGTCACGGTGTCGCCGAGAACCCCCAGGTGTTCGGCGAAGACCATACCGAGCGCCACGACCTCGGGGCCGACCAGACGTAGCTCGTCCCGGTGACCGCCCATGCCGGCCTCCAGGACACAGACGTCGGCGCCGATCTCACGCGCCTTGAGTAGCCCCGCCACCAGGAACAACCCGCTCGGGGCCAGGTAGCCGCCGTGTTCGGGGAGAGTCCCCCGGGCGTTCTCGATCTCCGCGCCCAAGGCGTCCAGTTCGGTGTCGGTGACGGAGGTCCCGTCCACCCGCACGCGTTCGCGGTACCCCCGAAAGCTCGGCCCGGTCACCAGGACCGTGCGCGCCCCGGCCGCGGACAGGGTCGCCGCGGCCACGGTCGCCGTGCTCCCCTTGCCCTTGGAACCCACCACCCCCAACACCGGGGCGCGCTCGCTGGACAGGCCCAAGGCCGTCAGTAGGGCGGTCGCCCGGTCCAGGCTGCGGGCCTGTCCGGGGGCGCGGCCGGCCCACTCGGAGAAGAAGGGGTCAAGGCTTGGCATGCTCCAAGTATGGTCTCGGTGACATCGGGCTTCGCACGACCGACCCGGAGCCCGGGCCCAGGTGAGGCCGCGTACACTGACGCGGGTGTACACCCCGACCAACGAGACCCTGTGAGCGGCCAGGGCGCCCATGAGCGCTACGCCGAGGTCACCGCGCAGATCCTTTCCCGCGCCCCAGAGACCGACATCGATCCACGCCTGGACCGGGTCCGTACCGTCCTCGACCTCTTGGGCGACCCGCAGCGCAACTTCCGGGTCATCCACGTCACCGGGACCAACGGCAAGACGTCCACGGCACGCATGATCGACGCCCTGGTGCGTGGACGAGGCCTGCGCGCGGGCCGCTACACCAGCCCGCATCTGCGGACGATACGCGAACGCATCGTCGTGGACGGCGAGCCCATCTCCCAGGAGCGGTTCGTCGAGGCCTACGACGACATCCACCCCTACATCGAGATGGCCGACTCGATGAACGACGCCCCTCTGTCGTTCTTCGAGATCCTCACCGTCATGGCCTACGCCGTCTTCGCCGACGCCCCCGTGGACGTCGCCGTGGTGGAGGTGGGCATGGGCGGGACCTGGGACGCCACCAACGTCGTCGACGGAGACGTCGCGGTGGTGACACCCATCGGAATCGACCACACCGACTACCTGCCCGACACCCTCGACGGCATCGCCGAGGAGAAGGCGGGCATCATCAAACCCGACTCCCTCGCCGTGGTCGCGCAGCAGCCGCTGCCCGCAGCGGAGGTCCTGCTCCGGCACGCGGCCGAGGTCGGTGCGACCGTCGCACGCGAGGGTCTGGAGTTCGGGGTGACCTCCCGTGAGGTGGCCGTCGGAGGTCAGCAGATCGTCGTCAAGGGCCTCACCGGGACCTACGACAACCTCTTCCTGCCGCTGTTCGGCGAGTACCAGGCAGGCAACGCCGCCGTCGCCGTCGCCGCCGTCGAGGCCTTCTCCGCCGCCGAGGACGCCATCGGGCTCGATCCCATGATCGTGGCCGAGGCTCTGGCGGGGCTGGAAGCACCCGGGCGTCTGGAGGTCGTGCGCACCAGCCCGACCGTCATCGCCGACGCCGCACACAATCCGGCCGGGATGATCGCCACCGTCGCCGCCGTCGAGGAGGCCTTCGCCTTCTCCCGGCTGATCGGCGTGGTGGCCATCATGGCCGACAAGGACGTCGAGGGGATTCTGGATCCCCTGGAACCACTGCTCGACGAGATCGTCGTCACCCGTAACTCCTCGCCGCGTTCCCTCGAACCGGAGAGGCTGGCCGCGCTCGCCGAAGAGATCTTCGGTGAGGACCGGGTGCACGTGGCTCCCCGACTCGACGACGCCATCGACCGGGCCGTGGGCCTGGCCGAGGCGGAAGGCGAGTTCGGTGGGGTCGGCGTGCTGGTCACCGGTTCCGTGGTCACCTCCGGAGACGTCGTGCACCTGCTGCGCGGCGCCGGCGGATAGCGGGCGCCACGATCCTCCTACGAAGGGAAACACCATGCGCGTGGTCTGCGCCGTAGTGCTCGTGTTCGAGGCCGTAGTGATCGGCCTGGCGATCCCCATCGCCATCCAGCTGGAAGGGGTGGACCCGTCCATCGCCGGCGGGGTGTGGGGCGGCATGGCCGTGGCCGCGCTGCTGCTGTCCGGGTTGCAGAAGTACACCTGGGCGCACTACGCGTCCTGGGCCCTGCAGGCCGCCTTCCTGTTCAGCTCGTTCATGGTCAGTGGCGCGCTGTTGGTCGCGATCGTGTTCGTGTCCCTGTGGGTGGTCGCGGTGATCCTGGGCCGTCGGGTCGACGAGACGCGGGCGGCCCACGCCGCGCGCGCGGAGTCCGTGGCGGGCGAGGGCGCTTCCGGCGGTGAGGACGTGACCACCGCGTCGTCGGGGCCGCAAACGCGATAGTGTGACGCACGTCCGGGCGGGCCAGGAGCCGCGTCGAGCGGGCCTCCCCTCATCCGCCGGTCCCGGACGCACACCCGTACACCCCACCGCGCGCGGCCTCGCCGAGGGCCCAGTGCCGCGTGTGCCGCGCGGGGGTCCAGTGAGGAGTTGAAACGCACGTGGAGCGCACTCTCGTTCTCATCAAGCCGGACGGTGTCCGCCGCAACATCGTCGGTGAGGTCATCTCGCGCATCGAGCGCAAGGGCCTGAACCTGGCCGCCATGGAGCTGCGCACGCTCGATGCCGACACCGCCAAGACGCACTACGAGGAGCACGCCACGCGTCCGTTCTTCGAGTCGCTGGTCGACTTCATCACCGGTGGACCGCTGGTCGCCATGGTGGTCGAAGGCGAGCGCGCCATCGAGGCCTTCCGTGCCCTGGCCGGCGCCACCGACCCGGTGACGGCGTCCCCGGGCACCATCCGCGGCGACTTCGCCCTGGAGGTGCAGCAGAACATCGTGCACGGTTCGGATTCGACCTACTCGGCCGAGCGCGAGATCAAGCTCTTCTTCCCGGACCTGTAAGGGTTGCGGCGCGCCCCTCGTGGGCGACGAGTATCGACGCGACGCGTCCCTTCGGGGGCGCGTTCGTCGTTTCCGGGGCGTTCGGTGGTGTTCTTCGCGCCGTGTGCGCGGAGCGGGGCAACGAATCGGTGTGTTTGCGTAACGGACTAAGTGCCTAGGGTTACGATACGGGGGACTGCATACATAACGTGCCGGAACGACTACGTATGGTCGTCCGCGTTTCCGCGCCTGTAGGGCGCCTCTGAGGACGTTACATGCCGAACAACCTTGCATTTCTAGGCCGGGACATGGCCGTCGACCTGGGTACCGCCAACACGTTGGTGTACGTGCGCGGGCGCGGAATCGTACTGAACGAGCCTTCTGTGGTCGCGCTCAACACATCGAGCGGCAAGATCGTGGCGGTCGGTATCGAGGCCAAACAGATGATCGGGCGCACGCCCTCCAACATCACGGCCATCAGACCGCTCAAGGACGGCGTCATCGCCGACTTCGAGGTCACCGAGCGGATGCTGCGCTACTTCATCCAGAAGATCCACCGCCGTCGCCACTTCGCCAAGCCCCGCATCATCGTCGCGGTGCCCAGCGGTATCACCTCCGTCGAACACCGCGCCGTCAAGGAGGCCGGTTACCAGGCGGGAGCCCGGCGGGTCTACATCATCGAGGAGCCCATGGCCGCCGCGATCGGCGCCGGGCTGCCCGTGCACGAACCCACCGGGAACATGGTCGTCGACATCGGCGGTGGTACCACCGAGGTCGCCGTCATCTCCATGGGCGGGATCGTCACCTCCCAGTCCATCCGGGTGGGGGGCGATGAGCTCGACGAGGCGATCACGACCTTCGTCAAGAAGGAGTACTCCCTGATGATCGGGGAGCGCACCGCCGAAGAGCTCAAGGTGGCCATCGGCTCCGCCTATCCGACCGGGGCGGAGGAGCTGCACGCCGAGGTGCGTGGACGCGACCTCGTCAGCGGTCTGCCCAAGACCATCGTGATGTCCGAGTCCGACGTGCGTCAGGCCATCGAGGAACCGGTCATCGCGATCATCGACGCGGTCCGCACCAGCCTCGACAAGTGCCCGCCGGAGCTGTCCGGCGACATCATGGACCGCGGAGTGGCCGTGACCGGCGGCGGCGCGTTGCTGCGCGGCCTGGACGAACGACTCCTCCACGAGACCGGGATGCCCATCCACGTCGCCGAGAACGCGCTCGACTCGGTCGCCATCGGCTCCGGCACCTGCGTGGAGAACTACGAGCGCCTGCATCAGGTCCTCGTCCCGGAACGGCGGCGTTGACATGCTGAGCGACACCACGCGGTCCCGGCTGGTCCTCGCGGTGCTGGCCGCGATCGCCCTGGTCCTGCTGGTCGTCGACGCGCGTCCCGGCAGTGATCCGGTCACCTCGATCGCCCGCAGCGGTGGCGAACTGGTCTTCGCGCCCACCGCCGCCGCCGTCGGTCTGGTCTCCGGGCCGTTCGTTCGTGTCCACGAAGGATTCAGTGCCGGGCCGGAGGCGGCCGACCGCATCGGCGAGCTTGAGGACGCCAACGCCGAGCTGGAGTCCGAACTCCAGGCCGCCCGGATCGACGACCATCGCGCCGACAGGCTCGACGACATGCTGCACCTGTCCGGCCTCGGCTCCTACGAGGTCGTTCCGGCCCAGGCGGTCACCCGCACCACCGCGCGCGGCTACGCGCACACCGCGACCCTGGACGCCGGCACGGATTCGGGCATCGAAACGGACATGACCGTGGTCAACGGCGACGGTCTGGTCGGTCGGGTCATCGAGGCCGGTCCGCGCACCGCCACCGTCAAACTCGCCACCGACGTCGACTCCTCGGTCGGCGCCCGCCTGGAGGAGTCCCGCAAGATCGGCGCGATCACCGGGGGGAGCGTCCCCGGTGGTCCCGAGGCCGACATGACGTTGGAACTGTTCGACCTGGAGGCGCCCATCGACCAGGGCGACCGGGTGGTCACGCTCGGCTCGCACGAGGGCGCGCCCTTCGTTCCGGGGGTGCCCATCGGAACCGTCGACGAGGTGGAGGTGGCGCCCGGCGCGCTCAGCCGGATCGCCAAGATCACCCCGGCGGTGGACTTCGCCGCCCTGGACGTGGTGGGAGTGGTCGTCAAGGGTCCGTCCGAGGACCCGCGCGACTCCCTCCTGCCGCCCAAGCCCGAACCGGAGGGGGACCAGTGAGGTCCGTCGCAACCCTGCTCATGGTGGCCGTCGCGGTGCTCGTCCAGGCCACCATCGTCAACCGGCTCCCGTTCGACTGGGGGCCGGGGCCCGACCTGGTGCTGGCCGCCGTGGTGGCGGTCGCCCTGACCACGAGCCCCGCCGCGGCCGCCGGTTGCGGTTTCGCGGCCGGACTGGCCATGGACGTCCTGCCGCCCGCCGAGCACCCCATGGGCCGCTACGCCCTGGTGCTGTGCGTGGCCGCCTACCTGGTGGCCCTGTTGCGCGCCAACACCGGTCTGGGAGGTTCGGTCGGAGGCCGGATCCCTTGGTGGACCGCCCTCGGCGTCGTGGCCGTGGGCTCTCTCATCGTAGGACTCGGGTACGCGTTCATCGGGCTGGTCATGGGCGACGCCCACGTGACCGTGGGCTCGGTGGCCGCCAACGTCGGAATCGGTACCTTGGCGACCACTCTGGTCGCCCCGTTGGTCACCCTGCCGGTCTTGGGCGCGCGATCCATGTTCACCGAGGAGGACTTCGCGACCATCCAGGGACCGACCTCCGTGGGCAGGTGGTGACGTCGTGCGCAAACCACCGATCGACCCCAGGCTCCCCGGCCCCAAACTCGGCCGGGCCGGTCTGCTCTTCGTCCAGTTCATGGTGCTGATCATGTTCGCCGCCCTGGTGGGTCGTCTTTGGTACCTGCAGGTGCCCATGGCCGACCACTACCGGGAGCTCGCGGTGGCCAACCACCACCAGCAGTTGGTCGTGCCGGCCACCCGAGGCCAGATCCTGGACTCGGCCGGGCGACCCCTGGTCAACAACCGCACCGAACTCGTCGTCTCCGCCGACTACCACGAGCTCCAGGCGATGGAGGACGGCGGCGAGAAGGTCCTGACGGACCTGGCCGAGGTCCTCGACGTCCCCGTGGAGGACCTCCAACAGCGCGTGCGGTTGTGCAGCCCCGAGGTCGAGCGCCCATGCTGGCCCGGTTCGCCCTACCAGCCCGTCACCCTCGCAGAGGGGATCGAGGGCCAGGTGGCACTGCAGATCATGGAGAGCTCCGAGGACTTTCCCGGCATCACCGCGCAGGCCCAGGCCTCGCGCGAGTACCCGCAGGGCGAGCACGCCGGACAGATGCTCGGCTACCTCCAGCCCGTCACCCAGGAGGAACTCGACGCCCGGGAGGAGTTGCGCACCCGCTTCACCGGAATCGACCAGGTGGGCCGGGACGGCCTGGAGGCCGTCTACGACCAGGAACTGCGCGGCACCGCCGGTCTTCGCACCCTGGGCGTGAACAACCACGGCGAGGTCATGGACGTGATCTCCGACGAACTGCCCGTGGCCGGCCGCCACATCGTCACCCACATGGACATCGAGGTGCAGAAGGCCGCCGAGGAGGCGCTCGCCCGGGGAATGGAGGGCGCACGACCCAAGTACCGCGCCGACTCCGGCGCCGCCGTGGTCCTCGACGTCACCAACGGTGGAGTCGTCGCCATGGCGAGCCTGCCCACCTACGACCCGAGTATCTGGCAGGGCGGGATCGACCAGCAGACCTTCGACGACATCCTCAGCGAGGAGGCGGGCGAACCCCTGCTCTCCCGAGCCGTTCAGGGCACCTACCCGCCCGGCTCCACCTTCAAGGTGTCGTCGATGTCGGCGGCGGCCGAGAACGGTTACTCGCTGCACGACAGCTACGCCTGCCCCGGTTCGGTCAGTCTGGCCGGGCAGTCCTACGAGAACTACGCGGGCGCCGGACAGGGCAGCATCAGTCTGAAGCAGGCCATCGTCAAGTCCTGCAACACCGTCTTCTACAACTTCGGTTACCAGATGTGGCAACAGGACGGCGGGCTGCATCCCGACGGTGAACCGAAGGAAGCGATGGCCGAGATGGCCCGCGGCTACGGATTCGGCTCGCCGACCGGGGTGGACCTGCCCTACGAGACCGGTGGTCGCATCCCCGACCGCGAGTGGAAGCGCACCTTCTGGGAGGAGACCCGGGAGGGTAACTGCGCCCGCGCCGACGAGGGATACCCGGAGATCGCCGAGACCAACCCATCGCACGCCTCCTACCTTCAACGACTCGCGCACGAACACTGCGTCCAGGGTTTCGAGTGGCGTGCCAACGAGGCCATCAACTTCTCCATCGGACAGGGCGACGTGCTGGTGAGCCCGTTGCAGCTGGCCTCCGCCTACGCCGCCATCGCCAATGGCGGGACCCTGTACGAGCCGCGCGTGGCCAAGGCCCTGGTCGCCGCGGACGGATCCGACGTGGAACCCATCGAACCGACGGTCAAGGGCGAGCTTCCCGTCAGCGACGAGACCCTTCGCTACCTGCAGGAGGCGCTGACCGAGGTGACCAAGACGGGTACCGGTGGCGGTGCCTTCGGCGACTTCCCGCAGGACGAGGTGTCCGTGGCGGGCAAGACCGGTAGCGCCGACGCCGAGCAGCGCCAGGTGTCGTCCTGGTTCGCCTCCTACGCCCCGGCCGACGACCCGCAGTACGCGGTGGCCGTCCTGGTCTCCCAGGGCGGTACCGGTGGCGAGACGGCCGCGCCCATCGCCCGCGAGATCTACGAGGCCATCTACGGGATCGGGGACGGAAAGGAACTGCTGCCCGACGGCAAGCCCCACTCCGACCTGCCCACCGTTCGTTCGGACGGTTCCATCGACTCGCTGGAGCCCTGATGGACACCTACAGCGGAACGTCCCGGCGACGGAACCTCGGCCGGACCGCCGCCACCGCGATGGGGAACGCTCGACGCCTCGACTGGGTCCTCGTCCTCTCGGTGCTCTTCCTGGGAGCCATCGGGGCGCTGCTGGTGTGGTCCGCGACCCTGCCGGGTGACGGGGGAGACCCCCGTGACTCCATGGACGCGCTCCTGCGCCACCTGGCCCACCTGGCGGTGGCGTGGGTGGTGTGCCTGGTCGTGGCGACGATCGACTACCGGACGGTGCGTGCCTACGCGCCCATCGTCTACGCGGTGACGGTCATCGCCCTGGTCCTGGTGCTCACCCCGTTGGGTGCGGTCGTCAACGGGTCGCGGGGCTGGCTCGTGATCGCCGGGTTCCAGTTCCAGCCCAGCGAACTCGCCAAGATCGGACTGGTCCTGGTCCTGGCCACCTTCCTGGGCGAACCCCGGGACGGCGAGACCCGGCCGATGAGCCGCGACGTGCTGCTGTGCGTGCTGGTCGTGGCGATCCCGCTCGCCCTGGT
Source organism: Nocardiopsis sp. NPDC006832 (assembly GCF_040635885.1). Lineage (NCBI taxonomy): Bacteria > Bacillati > Actinomycetota > Actinomycetes > Streptosporangiales > Nocardiopsidaceae > Nocardiopsis > Nocardiopsis sp. NPDC006832. The sequence continues at coordinate 78,047 of NZ_JBEYLC010000025.1, forward strand.
CATGCTCCAACCCGACCTGGGCACCACCCTGGTGCTGTGCGCGACCTTCCTCGGCATGCTCACCCTGTCGAGGGCGCCCCTGGTGTGGGTGGGGAGCATGCTCGCCGTCGGGGCCGCCGGCGCGTTCGCCGTGTGGTGGTTCGAGATGTTGGAGCCCTACCAGGTCGACCGCATCGCCACCCTGATGGACCCGGCCGCCGACCCGCAGGGCTCGGGATACAACTCCGCCCAGGCCCTCATCGCGGTGGGGTCCGGCGGTTTCGACGGCACCGGCCTGTTCCAGGGCGAGCAGACCCACGGACGGTTCGTACCCGAACAGCACACCGACTTCATCTTCACCGTGGCGGGGGAGGAACTCGGGTTCGTCGGTGCCGCCGCGATCATCGTGCTGATGGGCGTGATCATCTGGAGGATCCTGCGGATCGCCCTGGGTTGCGACCTGCCCTACCCGCGGATGCTGTGCGTGGGAGTGGCCGCCTGGTTCGCGTTCCAGGGCCTGATCAACATCGGTATGTGCCTGGGCGTGGTGCCGGTGACCGGCCTTCCACTGCCGTTCGTCTCCTACGGCGGCACCGCGATCATGGCGAACATGCTCGCCCTGGGGCTGGTGTTGGGCGTCAACTCCCGCGACCGCGGTTTCGAGTACTGAGCCCGTTCGGTCCGGGCCCCGCCAGGGACGCACCCGACAGGGACCCGGACCGAAGACCCTGTGGAAAACCGGTCGGAGGCCCCCTACGGCTGTAACCTGGGAGATCCACCGCGCGTGGGCGATACCGGCCCCGCGGGTATCCGGCCAGGAGCCGGGCAGACACGATGTCCGCCGATCGAAGGCCCACACCATGTCCGTCGAAAGTCTCTTCCCGCGTATCGAACCCCTGCTGAATCGGGTGAGCAAACCCATCCAGTACGTGGGCGGTGAGCTCAACTCCGTGGTCAAGGAGTGGGACGACACCCGGGTCCGTTGGGCGCTGATGTACCCGGACGCCTACGAGGTGGGCGTACCCAACCAGGGCGTGCAGATCCTGTACGAGATCCTCAACGAACGCGAGGGGGTCCTGGCCGAGCGTGCCTACGCCGTCTGGTCGGACATGGAGGGGCTGATGCGCGAGTACGGCATCCCGCAGTTCACGGTCGACGGTCACCGCCCCGTACGCGCCTTCGACGTGCTCGGACTGAGCTTCGCGAGCGAGATGGGCTACACCAACATGCTCACCGCGCTGGACCTGGCCGGTATCCCGCGCCGCTCAGCCGACCGCACCGAGGACGACCCGATCGTGCTGGCCGGCGGGCACGCGGCCTTCAACCCCGAACCCATCGCGGACTTCCTGGACGCAGTGGTGCTGGGCGATGGCGAGGAGATCACCCTGGCCGTCACCGAGATCATCCGGGAGTTCAAGGAGGAGGGCGAACCGGGTGGGCGCGACGGACTGCTGTCGCGCCTGGCCGCCACCGGCGGGGTGTACATCCCGCGCTTCTACGACGTGGGCTACCACGACGACGGCCGGATCGCCGCCTACACACCGAACCGGCCGGGGGTTCCGGGCACGGTGCAAAAGCACACCGTGATGGACCTGGACGAGTGGCCCTACCCCAAGAAACCCATCGTGCCCACGGCCGAGTCCGTGCACGAGCGCTACAGCGTGGAGATCTTCCGCGGCTGCACCCGCGGTTGCCGTTTCTGTCAGGCCGGGATGATCACCCGCCCGGTACGAGAGCGCAACCAGGACACCGTCCAGAAGATGGTGGAGGAGGGCGTGCGCAACTCCGGCTTCCAGGAGGTCGGTCTGCTCTCCCTGTCCAGCGCCGACCACAGCGAGATCGGTGACATCGCCAAGAACCTCGCCGACGAGTACGAGGGCACCAACACCGGCCTGTCGCTGCCCTCCACCCGGGTCGACGCCTTCAACATCGACCTGGCCAACGAACTCACGCGCAACGGCCGCCGTTCCGGGTTGACCTTCGCGCCCGAGGGCGGCAGCGAACGCATGCGCCGGGTGATCAACAAGATGGTCACCGAAGAGGACCTCATCCGTACCGTCACCGCCGCCTACGCGGCCGGGTGGCGACAGGTGAAGCTGTACTTCATGTGCGGGCTGCCCACCGAGGAGGACGAGGACGTCCTGGCCATCGCGGACCTGGCCACCGAGGTCATTCGGACCGGGCGAGAGGTGACCGGGCGCAAGGACATCCGCTGCACGGTCTCCATCGGCGGGTTCGTGCCCAAGCCGCAGACACCGTTCCAGTGGGTCGGCCAGACCTCCCACGAGGACGTGGACGCCAGGTTGCGCAAGTTGAGGGACCGACTGCGCGGTGACCGCAAGTACGGGAGGTCGATCGGTCTGCGCTACCACGAGGGCCGACCATCGATCATCGAGGGACTGCTGTCCCGCGGCGATCGCCGTGTGGGTCGGATCGTAGAACAGGCCTGGGAGGAGGGCGGCCGCTTCGACGGCTGGAGCGAGCACTTCTCCTACGACCGTTGGAAGAAGGCGGCCGAGGTCGGCCTCGCCGGTACCGGGGTGGACCTGGACTGGTTCACCACCCGAGATCGGGACGAAGACGAGGTCCTGCCCTGGGACCACCTGGACGCCGGGCTGGATCGGGCCTGGCTCTGGCAGGACTGGCAGGACTCCCTGCACGGCGAGGAATCGCTGGAGGTCGACGACTGCCGCTGGAACCCCTGCTACGACTGCGGCGTGTGCCCCAGCATGGGCTCAACCCCACAACTGGCAGACCTTGACAGGAAGCTCCTGCCCCTGACGGTGGTGAACCGCCGATGAACAGGGCTTTCGACCACGTCGCCGAACAGTTCATGACCCTGTCCGAGGCCGAGCAAAAAAATCTTCTCGCCGGCCTCCCGTTCACCCGCAGGCCCGAGCCCGAGCGGTTCCACAGCGCCCCTCGTGAGATCCCAGAAGCCCACTCCGAGACCGAGGTGACCTTCGAGGTGGAATGGGGATAGCCAGAGCTGGGCGGCCCAAAGAGGCCACCTGAAACACAAAAGTGATCTTGCTTCGGTTCGGTAGACAGATGTCCACTTTCGGATAGTTTGCTACTGAATGAGGAGATTCAAGATGCCTAGGACCCGACCGGCCTACCCGCAGGAG
>NZ_JBEYLC010000026.1:0-80537 GCF_040635885.1 Nocardiopsis sp. NPDC006832
GTGCGAACCCGTGCTCTGGTGCGGGTCACCGCTATCTTGAGAAGCGATTCCTCCCGGGCGTGAACGCCCGGGGTTCCTCGCTAGATCAGGCTGAAAACGCCGCGAGGACCTCCTCGGAGGTCCTCGCGAACCCCGCCTGAGCCGGGGCGTCGAAGGAGGGCGGGTCCTCGGGGTGTCCGGGCGTCGGGACCCCGTTCCCGCTGTGCGCGGGACGACCGCCGCCCGGACGCGGCACTAGGCCCGCTGGTGCGCCTTCCATGACCGGTGGAGTTCACGCCGACGCTCGTACTCCCTCTTCAGGCGTTGCCGCGGATCGGTTTCAGTGCTCAACGCAGGCGGGCCCATGACGTGCAGGAGCGCGTAGTTGATGCGGAACCCCGTCCTGTACAGCAACGAGAACGAGTCTTTTCCACGCGGCTTGTCCATCGCCGTCCATTCACTGTTCGCCGGGATCGCGGAAGCGGGCCGCGAGGGTGTCATCGAGCAGGGAATCCATCGCCGTGAAATCTGCGGCCTTCCCCGTCCAGCAGCGTATCCGCCCGGTTCTCACCGTCCTGGTCGGCCCGTCCCATACGAGAGTCGAGCGGAGGACGTGGCGCGGGAAGGTGGCCGTTCCGGTGGTGTCCTGGCGGGGGACCCGACTGAAACGGGCCAGGGTCGGAGCACGGTTACACGACCCGACCACCGCGAGCGATCCGTGGGTGGGCCGGGTACCATCGGGCGTTGAAGAGCCCCGGTCGGGACGACCCACCGGTGATAGCGCGAGCAGGGACGACCCAGCAGAAACGGACACCTGTCTGTGTCTTTGTCTTTCACGGCTACTCTCCGCACCGTCATCACCCCCGGTGTGATCCTCCGCCTCCTCCTGGGCTGGGGCGCGTTCCTCGCCCTCCTGGTCGCGCGACCGTTGCTGTCCACACATCTGCCGACGCCGGTACTGGTGAGCGCGCTGGCGGCGATCATCACCGTGATCGTGGTGTGCGCCTTCGGTGTGGTCGGCGAGGCCGAGCACCTGGCACGCCGTCTGGGCGACCCGTACGGCACGTTGGTGCTGACGCTGTCGATCGTGCTCATCGAGGTCATCCTCATTTCCGCGGTGATGCTCGGCCCGGGTGAGCACGCCACCATCGCCCGCGACTCCGTCATGGCGGTGTCGATGATCATCTTGAACCTCGTCATCGGCGTCGGCCTGCTCGTCGGCGGGATGAGGCACCGCGACCTGCGCCCGAACCGCACCGGCGTGTCCGCCTACCTGTCACTCCTGGTCGTCCTCATCACGGTCGCCTTCGCGCTGCCCGGTCTCATCGGCGTCGACGGTGCCTACACCGCCGGGCAGGCGATCCCGATCATCCTGCTCACGGTGATCCTCTACGCGTTCTTCCTGTACCGGCAGATGGGCGCCCAGCGCGAGGACTTCCAGGAGGTCGCCCCCGGGCCGGGTCCTTCCGAAACCGTCGACCCCGCCGCCGGGCAGGTCACCGAAGAGCGCCCATCGGTGCTCGGTGTGATCTCCCGACACCGGGCGGAGGTGACCCTGCGAGCGCTCGTCCTGGTGACCACGGTGATCCCGATCGTGCTGCTCTCCCACGACATGGCCACGCTTCTCGACGACGGCCTCGATCGGGCGGGCGCTCCGGTCGCGCTCTCGGGCATCCTCATCGCGATGATCGTGTTCCTGCCCGAGACGATCACGGCGATCCGCGCCGCGCACATCGGGGAGATCCAGCGTGTGAGCAACCTCTGTCACGGTGCCCTCGTCTCCACGGTCGGGCTCACCATCCCCGCCGTGCTCACCACCGGTCTCCTGACCGGGAAGACGGTCGTCCTGGCGGAGAGCCCGGCCGACCTGGCGCTGCTCGCGGTGACGCTGCTGTTGACCCTGACGACCTTCTCGGGAAATCGAGTGACCGCGCTGCACGGCGCCGCCCACCTTCTGGTGTTCGTGCTCTACGGGCTCACCGTCTTCGCTTGAGGGCCGGTCAGCACGCTCCGAACCGGTCGTCCGAGGCCCAACCGGTGTCGGCCCACTCCTCGGGCGCCGCCGGGGTGATGTCGGGGAATCGACCTTGCAGCTCGTCGAGCATCCAGTGGGTCAGCCGGGCGGCGCCCTGGGGGCACAGGTGGATGCCGTCGGGGTTGCGGTCGGGTTCACCGTCCCTGCTCGCCCGGTAGTCCTCTCCCCAGACCTCACCGGCCTCCAGGACCTCGGCCCGGCCCTCGGAGTCGGCCGCGACCGAGCGCGCCACCTCCGGGGCCCGGTCCAGGTCCTCCATGTGGGGTTCGTAGAACTCGTCGGGTTCGATCGGTGGCATGGTGACGAAGAGCAGCGTCGCGTCGACCTCGGTGACGGTGTCCACCAACTTCTCGTAGCCCTCCCGTTGCTCCTTTTCGGTGCCCCAGTCGTATCCGGTGATCTGGTAGATGACCAGGCCGGGTTCGGCGGTCTCGACCTCCTCGGGCAACGTCTCCCACTGTTCCTCGGAGAACGGCCCGACGACGTTGCCCCCGCCATCGGAGGCGAGTGACTCGAACTCGACCCCGCTCGCTTCGAAGGCCGCGTCCAAGGCGAGTGCGACGTCCTGGCCAACGGAGTCGCCGAGCAGGAGGACCTTGGGCGGTGCCGTCGTGGTCCGTGCGTCCGAGGCCGGGGGCGTGGACGGGGCGTCCGCTTCGGAGGAGCCGGTACAGGCGGTCGACGCCAGAGCCAGCGAAGTCAGGGCGGCGGTCGTGGCCAGGGCCGTTCGACCGCGGGGAGAGATGGAGGCGGGCCCGGTGATCGTCCCGGTCCGCGTGGGTGACGTCGTGTCGGGGTTCTGTGTCGTGGTCATGGCACCGATCCTCCCCAGGCGGTGTCCCGGTGCCTGCGCCGTCATGTCGCGGATGTGTCGCAGAACCTCCGCCGCCCCGCCCGGGAAGGTCACGACGACCCATACTGGACGCGTGACGGAGATCCTGCTCATCGAAGACGATCCGCTGCTACGACGCGGAATGCAGCTCGCCCTGTCCAGGCACGGCCACGAGGTCCGCACGGCGGACACGGGCGAGGAGGGGCTGCGCGAGTTCCGCGAGAGGAGACCGGGCATCGTGGTGCTCGACCTGATGCTGCCGGGCATGGACGGGTTCCAGGTCTGCCGTCGCATCCGGGCCGAGGGTGAGGTGCCCGTGATCATGCTGACCGCCCGAGGCGACGACTTCGACGTCATCGGTGGCCTGGAGGCGGGTGCCGACGACTACGTGGTCAAACCGGTCCAACCCACCGTGCTCGACGCACGCGTTCGCGCCGTGCTGCGACGCACGGTCGACGTGTCGAACGAGGTGCGGGTCCACCGCGACCTGCGCGTCGACACGGTGTCGCTGACGGTGACGGTGGGCGAGGCGCCCGTCATGCTGACCCCGACCGAGATGCGCCTGCTGCTCACCCTGTCCCGGTCGCCCGAGCGGGTGTACAGCAGGCAGCGACTGCTTGAGGAGGTCTGGGAGCACGACTACCTCGGCGACTCCCGGCTCGTGGACAACTGTGTGCAGCGACTGAGGGCGAAGATCGAGGCCGACCCCGCAGCGCCGGTGTACGTCCAGACCGTGCGCGGGTTCGGTTACCGGTTCGGGCCGGTGTGATGGGTCGCTGGTGGCCCCGAGGTCTGCGCCCTCGCCTGTTGGCGGGCTTCGCGCTGGTCACGGTACTGGGGTCGCTGGCCGCGACCTGGGCCATCACCGAATCGGCCGGCGAGGCGCTGGTGGCCTCGAACCAGCGGCGAATCTCGGAGACCGTCTCCGCGCAGATCGGCGCGGTCGCCCACGAGGTCTCCCATCCGCCCGACCAGGCCGCGCTCGACCGTCTACGCGACAGTGTGGGCACCGACACCCTGGTGGTCTTCGAGGACCTGCGATCGGTCGACGGGACGGAGACCGACCTGATCACCGACGGGTTGCGCGAGGCGGTGCGGGAGGGGGACCGCGTCGTCACCCAACGCGTCGTCGACGCGGACCGACCATGGCTCCTGGTGGGCGCCCCCGTCATGATCACCGCGCCGGACGGTGAGCGCACCCCGTCCGGGATCGAGGTGTACGCCGTGCGGGACCTGTCGGCGGTGCAGGAGGAGGTCGACGCCCTGGTGAGGGCGGCGGCAGTCGCGGGCGCGGCGGTGCTTCTCCTGGCCGCCCTTTTGGCCCTCTTCACCGCACGTGGGGTGCTCCGCCCGGTCCGCGAGCTCCGAGACACCGCGCGGAGACTGTCCGCCGGTGACCTGGACGCGCGGACCGAACCACAGGGGGTGGACGAGCTGGCCGAACTCACCGTCACGATCAACGAGATGGCGGAGTCGGTCCAGGGCTCCATGGCGACCATGGAGAGGATGCGGGCCGACGCCAGGAGGTTCGCCGCGGACGTCTCCCACGAGCTGCGCACCCCGCTGAGCACGTTGACGGCGGTGACCGAGGTCCTGGCGGCCTCAACGGAGGACATGGCGGAGGACGCCAGGGAATCGGCGCGGATGGCCATCAGCGAGACCCGACGGCTGGTCCGATTGGTCGAGGACCTGATGGAGGTCTCCCGATTCGACGCCGGATCGGCCCACCTGCGAGAGGAGGAGGTGGACATGGTCTCGGCGGTCCGCGACACCCTGCGGGCCCGAGACCGGCTCGACCAGGTCGAACTCCACGCTCCTGAGGAGTTGCCCGTGCGCGTGGATCGTCGACGGCTGGACGTGATCGTGGCCAACCTGGTCGGCAACGCCCTGCGGCACGGGGAACCTCCTGTGCGGGTGGGCGTCTTCGCCGACCGGACCCATGTGAACCTCGTGGTGACCGACGGAGGACCGGGCTTGGCCGAACACGTGGTGCCGCACGTGTTCGACCGGTTCTTCAAGGCCGACGCCGCACGTACCCGCACCCCGGGCAGCGGGCTCGGACTGGCCATCGCGCTGGAGAACGCCCGCCTGCACGACGGTGACCTCACCGCCGGTAACGGTGACGATGGTGGTGCGCGTTTCGTACTGCGGCTGCCCAGAGCACCCGGGGACATCGATCCGGGCCGGGAGCGGGGGGTGCGGGGGTGAGATCGGACTTTTCTGCGACGGTGGTGTGTGCGCTGGTGTCGGTGCTCCTGGTCGCCGCGGTGGGCTGCGGGGTCCGGCCCTCCGGTGTCTCCGACGCGGGTGAGGCGCCCACCGGTGTGGCCCCCGGGATGACGTTGTACTTCGTGGACGACAACGATGAACTCCGGCCCCAATTTCGGCGAACCCAGCGCCTGGGCACGGTTTCCGACGCGGTGTCGTTGTTGTTGACCGGCCCGGGCGATTCCGGGGTGCGAACGGAGATCGCGTCGACGTCGGTCACCAGCGTCGAGGTGACGACCCACCCCGAGGCGATCGAGTTGCGGGTGCCCCTGGACATCGGCGACGTGACCCCGATGGGCATCGACCAGATCGTGTGCACCGCGCGGACCTCTCATGTGCAGAACGGCGGATCCGAGCGAACGCGTGTACGGATCCGCTTCGTGCAGTTCACCCCCGAATCGGAGGTACACCGCACCTGCCCCCTGTACGAGTGAGCGCCGCGTCGGAGCGTCAATCCAGTTTGGTCACGTCCACCGTGGCCGGTGGGGGAGCGGGGAGGAGCAGCCACAGCAGGGCGAGGGCGACCATGACGGCCGCGAACGCCACCAGGCCCCCGCGTCCCCTGGCCCATTTCGCGTGGAACCGGACCGGATCCTCGACGAGGTACTTCGACAGCACGGCCGCACCGATGGACACGGCGCTCACGACCAGGGTCCAGGTCCATCCGTGGAGCCCGGTCACCTCGGGGGAGAGCAGCACGATCACCGGCCAGTGCCACAGGTACAGGCTGTAGGAGATCAGTCCCGTCCACCGCAACGGCCCCCAGGCCAGGATCCGCGCGACGGTGGTCCGCGGCGCGTGCGCGATCACGGCGATCAGCATGGCGGCCGCCATCGAGTGCGCGAACAGGCCGCCGGTGAACAACCATGGCGAGGTCGTGCCGTCGACCAGGACCCAGGACACACCGAGTCCGAGCGCCGCCACGACCAGTGCGGCTCCCGCCCATCGATCGACCCCTCGGGCCAGAGCGTCACGGACGGGAGGTGTGGCGACCAACGCGCCCAGCAGAACGGAAAAGGCCCGGGTGTCGGTACCGATGTACACACGGGTGGGGTCCGCCGGGTCGACCAGACAGATCATCAGGACGAGGGAGAGGGCCGAGCCCGCGGCGGCGACCCCCGCCACCCAACGGTCGGGAGCGCTGAGGAGCCGCGCGGCCACCAGCAGCAACACCGGCCACACCAGGTAGAACTGTTCCTCGACCGCGATGCTCCACAGATGTTCGAACACGCGGGCCGAGCCGAAGGCGTCCCAGTACCCCGCCGACTCCGCGATCAAATGCCAGTTGAGGACGTTGAGCTGTACCCACGGTCCGTCCGCGAGCGTGGTGCGCACCATGTCGGGCGGCCCGAAGGACCAGACCAGCAGGGTGACCGTGGTGAGCATGACGACCAGGGCAGGTAGCAGTCGGCGGATCCTCCGCCCCAGGAACGCTCCGAGCGACACGTTCGCGCTCTCCCGGATCTCGCGCAGCAGCAGGTCCGTGATGAGGTAGCCGGAGAGGACGAAGAACAGGTCGACCCCGAGGAAGCCACCGGACAGGTGGCCGGTGTGGAACAGCAGCACCCCGATGACCGCCACGCCCCTGAGCCCGTCCAACGCGGGTACGTGTGTTCTGCGGGTGGGAGGGGCCGGGGAGCGCGCGGTGGTCGGGTTCCGAGTCATGTGGAGAAGGGTGTCCGGCGCCGATGTTCGCCTCGTCCCCGGGATGTCCCGACTCCGTCGCAGAGCCCCTCGGGTGGTCGGACGAGGGGCTCTGCGACGGATCGGAATATCGCCGTCCGGGCCGTCCTTGGGTACTCGTGTGCGCTCGGATCGGGTGTCGGGGTCCCTGAGACCCTGGGGTGTCCAGGGTGGGGCCGGGCATCGGGTCCACCCTGGACGCGCACGCGCAGAACCCGTAGTGAGGACATGACATGGACGCCCCTGCCAGTGACATCGTGGTGGATCACCACTACGACCTGGTCATCATCGGTACCGGATCGGGGAACTCGATTCCCGGCCCCGAGTTCGAGGACCGGTCGATCGCGATCATCGAGAAGGGGACGTTCGGCGGTACCTGTCTCAACGTCGGCTGCATCCCGACGAAGATGTTCGTCCACGCCGCCGACACCGCGCTGGAGACCGCCCAGGCCGGGCGGCTGGGTCTGAACGCCCGGGTCGACTCGGTGGACTGGCAGGGCATCGTCGGCCGGATCTTCGAGGACCGCGTCGACCCGATCGCCGCCGGTGGCGAGGAGTACCGTCGCGGCCCGAAGACCCCCAACATCGACGTCTACGACCAGCACGCCGTGTTCGTGGGCGAGCGTACCCTGCGCACCGGTCAAGGCGATGAGCAGAAGATCATCTCCGGTGACCAGGTGGTCATCGCCGCCGGTTCTCGACCCTTCGTCCCCAACGCCATCGAGGCCTCGGGGGTGCGCTACCACACCAACGAGGACGTCATGCGGCTGCCGGAGCCGCCGAAGTCGCTGGTCATCGTGGGCGGCGGCTTCATCGCGATGGAGTTCGCCCACGTCTTCGACGCGTTGGGCTCCGACGTCACGATCATCTCCCGCTCGGCGCTGATGCGCGGACTGGACAAGGACCTGGGCGAGCGGTTCAACGCACTGGCCGCGGAGCGATACCGCCTCATCTGCGGCCCCACCGCGATCGGCGCCGACGAGTCGGAGGGCGAGGTGACCGTCCGTCTCGACGACGGCTCCTCCGTGACCGGTGACGTGCTGCTGGTGGCCACCGGGCGGGTGCCCAACGGCGACCGATTGGACCTGGCCTCCGGCGGGATCGAGATGACCGACGAGGGAGGCGTCGAGGTCGACGAGTACGGCCGCTCGACCTCGGCGAAGGGCGTCTGGGCCCTAGGCGACGTGTCCTCGCCCTACATGCTCAAACACGTGGCCAACGCGGAGATGCGGGCGGTGCGCCACAACCTGCTCCACCCGGACGACCTGCGTAAGATGCCGCACGACCACGTTCCCGCGGCCACCTTCACCCACCCGCAGATCGCCACCGTCGGGATGACCGAGGCCCAGGCCCGCGAACGGGGCCACAACGTGACGGTCAAGGTGCAAAGGTACGGGGACGTCGCCTACGGCTGGGCGCTGGAGGACACCACCGGTATCTGCAAACTGATCGCCGACCGCGACACCGGCAAGTTGCTCGGCGCGCACTACATGGGTCCTCAAGCGGCCACCCTGATCCAGCAGATGATCACCGTCCTGGCCTTCGACCTGGACGTGCGTCGGGTCGCGACGGAGCAGTACTGGATCCACCCGGCGCTGCCCGAGGTCACCGAGAACGCCCTACTGGGCCTGGAGTTCGATTGATCGAGCGTTCCGACGGGTCGCGGTGACCGTTCCCGCGACCCGTCGGGTACATGACGAGCACGCCGCCTCCAGGTGAAATCTGCCTGAGAGGCGGCCCGCCCGGCGGCGACGGTGAAGAGGCCTCTGTGCAGGTGCCCGGCGCATCGCCGGTCCGGGCCGAGGAGTCGATCGGAATTCGGGGTGCGTTGGCTTCCTACCCAAGAGGGTCGCCCGGTGGTAGGAAGTCAACGCAAAGGGTTCCCCCCGTACATCCCCCGCCCGGAGGCTTCCCATGGATCGCCGGTGGTCGATTCGTTCACGCACGCGTGCCATCGTGGCCGCGGGCTCCGCTCTGGCCCTCACCCTCACCCTCACCTCGGTCGCGAGCGCGGACACCGATGATCCGCGCGAGCGCACCGGGTTCAGCGAGACCGTCGAGATCCCACCGGCCGGCTCGGTCGCCCGGGCCGAGGACCCCGCGCCGAGACTGGAGACCTTCGACACCGAACGCCCGGTCGCCCCCGGTGTCACGCTGACCTCCTTCGACGCCTACGGGCCCGACGCCTACACCGGGACGCCGAACTGGTTGCAGGGCGACCTGCTGACCACCGACCTCACCGGCGGAGTCAGCGTGGACTACCTGTTCCCCGGACAGGTGACCGAAACAGCGCCGGTGAGCGAGCAGGCGGACGAGGTCGAAGCGGTCGCCGCGGTGAACGGCGACTTCTTCGACATCAACGCCTCCGGTGCCTCGCAGGGCGTGGCCGTGCGGGACGGTGAACTGATCCAGTCGCCGATCGCCGGCGACTACCGGGAGTCCGCCGCGATCTTCACCCCCGACGGGCTCGGCTCGATCGGTGAGGTGTTCTTCGAGGGCACCGTGGAGCTGCCCAGCGGCGAGGCGCCGTCGCTGGACGCGATCAACAAGCCGGCGCTGGGCACGGGCGAGATCGCCGCGTTCACCCCGCTGTGGGGAAGCTACTGCCGTTGCCGGGCCACCGAGGACGCGACGCGGACGCTGGAGGTCGTGGTCACCGACGGCGTGGTCGCCGAGATCGTGGACGAGCCGCGCGAAGGAGAGATCGCCCACGACGCCTTCGTCCTGGTCGGTCGGGAGGACGGCGCCCAGACCCTGTCCGCACTGGAGGTGGGCGACGCGGTCGGTATCGACTACGACGCGAGGGCCGCCCAGGACCAAGAGATCCACGCCGCGCTGAACGGCCGTCAGATGCTCGTCGTCGACGGGCAGGCCCAGGAAGCGAGCGAGAACGACAACACCCCGGGCGCCCCGCGCATGGCCATCGGCTTCTCCGAAGACGGCTCGCGGATGTACCTGCTCAGCGTCGACGGTCGGCAGCCGTCCTTCGCCGAGGGGGTGGGCCTGGACGAGTTGGGTCGGATGATGGTCGAGGCCGGCGCGCACACCGCGGTCAACCTCGACGGCGGCGGCTCGGCCACCATGGTCGCGCGCACCCCGGGTGGGGACCGTGTCCAGGTCGAGAACCGCCCCTCCGACGGGGAGGAACGCTCCGTGCCCAACGGGCTCGCCCTGTTCGCCCCCCAGGGCAGCGGCCGGCTCGACGGGTTCTGGGTGCGGACCCGGGTCGAACCCGAACGCGCCGAGGGCTCCGGCCACGTCGCGCCCGGCCGCCCCGACCGCGTCTTCCCCGGCCTGACCCGGACACTCACCGCGGCCGGCCATGACGAGACCTACGCGCCGGTGGAGAGCGACCCGATCTGGCGCTCCGACGACAACGGGGTCGGTTCGGTGGATCGGGAGGGCGTGTTCACCGCCCACGCGGCCGGTACCGCCACCGTCACCGCCAGGGAGCGCGGCGCCACGGGCGACGTCGACCTGACCGTGCTGGGCGAGCTCACCCGGATCGAGACCACCCCCGAACGGGTGGGACTCACCGACGCCGAGGCCGCCACCGTGATCGAGGTCATCGGCTACGACGCCAACGGATTCACCGCGCCGATCGAGGCCGCCGACGTCGAAACGAGCATCGACGAGTCCGTCGCGGAGGTCTCGGTGACCGAGGACGGGAGGTTCGAGATCCGGGCCGTCACCGACAGCGGAGCGACGCTCGCCACGATCCGGGTCGGTGAGGTCGAGACGACCCTCGCGGTCACCGTCGGTCTGGACGAGGTCGTCGTCGCCGACTTCGAGGACGCGGCCGACTGGTCCTACTTCGGTGAGCGCGCCGAAGGGGAGGTCGCGGTGGCCGAGGGGCGGGAAGGCGACGGGGTCGGTCTGACCTACGACTTCACCACCTCCACCGGGACCCGTACCGGCGGCGCCCTGCCACCCGGTGAGGAACTACGGATCCCCGGCCGGCCGCGGGAGCTGCGTGCCTGGGTGCACTCCGAGGGCAACGGGGAGTGGGCGAGCATGCAGGTCTGGGACGGGACCGGCCAGTTGCTGCCCGCGATGCGCGCCGGATACCTGGACGAACCGGGCTGGCGGCAGGTGGCCTTCGAAGTGCCACCGGGCACGCGATACCCGATCTCACTGCGCCGGATCTACTTCGCCGAGACCGAACCCGACGCGAGTTATCACGGCGAGGTGATCGTCGACGACCTGACCGCGATGGTGCCGCCACCGTTGGACGTGCCGCCCACCGAACCGGTCGTCGACCCGGTGGTGGCGCCCGGCGAGACCGTGGCCGGGCAGGACTGGCGGTTCGCCGTGTTGTCCGACGCCCAGTTCGTCGCCCGAGACCCCGACAGCGAGATCGTCGCCAACACCCGGCGCGCGCTCCGCGAGATCCGAGAGAGCGACGCCGAGTTCCTCATCATCAACGGTGACCTCGTGGACGAGGCCGCGCCGGAGGACTTCGCGCTGGCCCGACGCATCCTCGACGAGGAACTGGAGGGTGAGCTGCCCTACCACTACGTACCGGGCAACCACGAGGTGTCCGAGGGGACGTTGGAGAACTTCCGGGACGCGTTCGGGGAGACCCGTCGGGTGGTCGACCACCACGGCACCAGGTTCATCCTCCTGGACACGGCACGGCTCTCCTACCGGGCCGGCGACTGGTCGCAACTGCCGCTGCTGCGCGAGGAACTCGACGCCGCGGCCGAGGACCCCGCCGTGACCTCGGTCGTGGTGGCCCAGCACGTGCCCTTCCGCGACCCGCTGCCCTCCAAGGCCAGCGAGCTGTCGGACCGCAAGGAGGCGACCACCGTCGAGAACTGGCTGGCCGACTTCCAGTCCGACAGCGGCAAGGGCGTGGCGTTCATCGGAGCGCACGTCGGCGTCTTCCACGCCGACCGGGTGGACGGTGTGCCCTACGTCATCAACGGCAACGTGGGCAAGAACCCCTCGGCCGGTCCCGCGGACGGCGGCTTCACCGGCTGGTCGTTGTGGGGGATCGACACCGGTGGTGACCCCACGGCGGACTGGGTGACGACCCAAACGCGCCCCCACGTGGACGGGCTGGAACTGGACGCGCCGACCTCGGTCGCGGTCGGAGAAAGGGCCGAGGTCACCGCGACGGTGGACAACGACGGCACCGCGCTGCCGGTCACCTACCCGGTGAGCGCGGACTGGTCCGGTTCCGAGGACGTCCACATCGGGCCGGTCGACGAGGCCGACGCCGATCACGTGGCCGCCTTCGATCCGCGGACCGGCCGGTTGAGCGCGTTGGCAGAGGCGACCATCGAACTCGACGTCACCGTGAACGGCGTCACCGAAGGGGTCGTCATCGAATTGACGCCCTGACCTCGGGCTTGCACGGGAGCGCCTCAGGGCCGTCCGCCGGTAGGAGGAGACCCTGAGGCCCCCGGTCTCGGTTCGGCGCCTGTCGGCACCCAGGGAAAGCGCATACCCGCCAGGAAAGCGCACGTCATCCCCGCAGCGGAGAGAAGGCGCTTACCTGGGTCGGTCTCACATCGAGACGGGTTGTCGGCGCGAGCCCCTAGCCTCTCGCCATGACGCGATTGGTGTGTACCGACGAGACGATGTCCGGCGATCGTGAAGAGGCGCTGATACACGACTTCGACGGGTTCTACGAGTTCGAGACCGCGTTGGTGGCCACGATCGAACGGGAAGGCGCGCCGGCGGCGTGCGAAATGCTCCTCGCGGACAAGGAGGGGATCGGCACCTCGGAGAACCTGAGGAGACTTTCCGAGAACATCCGACTCCTGATGCTCGAAGCCTTCACGGACCTGTACGAATCGGCTGGTTCGGCGGCCCGACGCGAGTCCATTCTCCTCACGCACGCGTTGCTGTCGTTTTCCTCGGGCAGGCCGGATGATCGTTTGGCGAGCGCACGCCAGGAGGCTTTGAAGGCCGTTCCGAGAAGACGCCACGGTATCCACTTCGCAGTGGAAATGGCATGGGTCGAGCTGGCCTCCGGGCGGGGTGTCCCAGTGGACTTGGGCGCGGAAATGCGACGCGCGGACGCCGCCGGCAACTCCTTCAAGGTGAAAGAGCTGAAGAAGACCGTGCCGATGCTGGACGATCACCACCCGCCGCTCAACGAGGGCCAACCGTGGACGGATCGCGCGCTCGCCGAACTCGTGGAGTTGCCGGCCGCATGGACCGATCTGCTCAGGCACGCGGTCACCGCGAGGGCCCCTCGTCCTGGCGCGGCGTGGGAGAGGAAGGGTCGGGCGCTGCTCGCCGAGCTCGACGCGGAGGCGTTCCGGGACCGGTCCCTGGGCTGGCTGTCGTTGGCGAGCGATCCGCGCACGGTCGAGAATTTCGACGACCACAACCACTTCGCGACCCGTGGCCTGGTGTGGCTGCTGTCGTTCCTGCCGCAAGACCCACGGACGGTTCGCGGTCTGGGGTCGGTGCTGGAGGAGTCCTTGCGAAAGGCGCCGGGCATCGGGCCGGCCCTGCCCAAGCTCGCCAACGCCTGCGCGAACGCCCTGGGCGCGATGGAGGGACAGGCGGCTCTGGCCGAGCTCGCCCGGCTCACCACCCGGGTGACCTACAAGTCGACCCTCAGGCTCCTCGAAAAGGCTTTGGACGCGCGGGCTCAGGCCTTGAACGTGAGTCGTGAGGACCTCTAGGAACCGACCGTGCCGGCCTGCGCTGGTACAACGCCACCGGCAAGCGGGTGAAATCGGTTTCGGCCCCGGTCCGTGGTCGTGAGCGCCGTCGCGGCCACGGACTCGGCTGACCGGAACGTCGGCTGGAGCCGGTGTTCCGGGGGCCGAACGCTGCGATTTGTCCGTTTCGCGAATGTCTGTGTCACATCTGCGTGATTGCACGGTCGGGCCTTGCGCTCTAAGTTCGGTTAGGCAACCCTTACCTTTCGGGGTGGTCCTCGGTGCGCGCACCGAGCGGCCTTTCTCGGCGCATCCCCATGACCTCACCGAACGTCGCCGCGTCGAACCGATGAGTCATGCGCTCAAGGGCGGGTTGCGCCGACTCCAGGGGCATCTGGCCCCACAACCGAAAGGACACCATGCGCCACGTGACAAGGACGGTCGCCCTCTCCACGGCCGCGCTGTTGGCGGTCGGACTCGTGGCGTGCTCCTCGGACACCCCCGACGAGGAGGCCCAGGCCTCCGGGGACTGGACGCCGATCACCATCGAGCACGCCCTGGGCACCACCACCATCGAGTCCCAGCCCGAGCGCGTCGCCACCGTCGCCTGGGCCAACCACGAGGTCCCCCTCGCGCTGGGCGTGGTCCCCGTCGGTATGGCCGCCGCCAACTTCGGCGACGACAACGACGACGGTGTCCTGCCCTGGGTGGAGGAGAAGCTGGAGGAACTCGACGCCGAGACCCCCGTGCTGTTCGACGAGACCGACGGCATCGACTTCGAGGCCGTGGCCGACACCGCCCCCGACGTCATCCTGGCCGGCTACTCCGGCCTGACCCAGGAGGAGTACGACACCCTCAGCGAGATCGCCCCCGTCGTCGCCTACCCCGAGACCCCGTGGGGCACCGCCTGGCGGGAGATGATCGAGTTCAACAGCAAGGGCCTGGGCCTGGAGGAAGAGGGCCAAGAGCTCATCGGCGAGCTGGAGACCGAGATCGAGGCCACCGCGGCCGAGTACGCGCAGATCGAGGGACGGGCCACCATGTTCCTCACCCACGTGGACACCACCGACCTCAGTGAGGTCAGCTTCTACACCGCCCACGACACCCGGGCGATGTTCTTCGAGGACCTGGGCATGGCCACCCCCGGCAGCATCGCCGACGCCACCGCCGAGACCGACCAGTTCGCCCTGACCCGCACCGCCGAGCAGGCCGACGTCTTCGACGACGTCGACATCATCGTCACCTACGGCGGTGACGACCTGGTCGAGTCCCTGGAGGGCGACGAACTGCTGTCCCAGATGCCCGCCGTCGAGAACGGCGCCGTGGTGAACCTGCCCGGCGACGACCCCCTGGGCACCGCCGCCAACCCCACCCCGCTGTCCATCTCCTGGGTCCTGGACGACTACCTGTCGCTGCTGGCCGAGGCCGCGGACGGGGCGCAGTGACCTCGACCCTCACCCCGCCGCCCGCCGGGGACGTCGCCGCCGTGCGACGCCCCCGGCGGCTGCGGGCCCTCTGGCTGCCCGCCGTGGCCCTGGTCCTGGTCGCCCTGATGTTCGCCTCCGTGGCCGTGGGATCGCGCGAGGTCGGCTGGGCCGACATCGTGGCCGCCCTCGGCGGTTCGGCGGAGGGCTTCGACCAGGCCGCCGTCGCCAAGCGCATCCCCCGCACCCTGCTGGCCGTGCTCGCCGGCGCCGCCCTGGGCGTCGCCGGCACCGTCATGCAGGGCGTGACCCGCAACCCGATCGCCGATCCGGGCATCCTCGGTGTGAACATGGGAGCCTCCCTGGCCGTGGTCGTGGGCATGGCCACCTTCGGTCTGAGCTCGGCCGCCTCCTACGTGTGGGTGGCCATCGTCGGCGCCGGGGCCAGCGCCGTGTTCGTCTACGTGATCGGCTCCCTGGGGCGGGGCGGAGCGACCCCGCTCAAGCTGGCCCTGGCCGGAACGGCGACCTCCGCGGCCCTGGCCTCGTTCATCAGCGCCGTCGTGCTGCCGCGCAACGATCTGGCCGGAGGAGTGCGTTCCTGGCAGATCGGCGGGGTGGGCGGCGGAACCTACGACAGCCTGAACCAGATCCTGCCGTTCGTCGCGGTGGGCTTCGTGCTGTGCCTGTTCTGCGCGCGCGGGCTCAACATGCTCGCGCTGGGCGACGACCTGGCCGCCGGCCTGGGCGAACGCGTCGCCGTGGCCCGCGGGACCGCGGCCCTGGGCGCCGTCGTGCTGTGCGGGGCCACGACCGCGGTCACCGGCCCCATCGCCTTCGTCGGTCTGGTGGTGCCGCACGTGTGCCGGCTGCTGGTGGGTCCCGACCACCGGTGGCTGGTCCCCTTCTCCGCCTTGGGCGGGGCCGCCCTGCTCACCGCCGCCGACATCGTCGGCCGGATCGTGGCCAGGCCCGCCCAGATCGACGTGGGCATCGTGACCGCGCTGGTCGGCGCCCCGTTCTTCATCTACATCGTCCGCCGTCAGAAGGTCCGTGCCCTGTGATTCCGTCCCTGCCCACCACCGGGTCCACCCTGGAGTCCGTGACCCGGGGCCGCCTGCGCCGCGCGCGCAGGCGGGGCACGGTCATCGTGGTCCTGGCCGTGCTCGTCGTCGCCGTGTTCGTCCTGACCCTGATGGTCGGCAAGACCTTCTACCCGCTCGGTGACGTGTGGCGGGTGGTCTTGGGCCAGGACGTGCCCGGAGCCTCCTTCACGGTCGGTCGACTACGGCTGCCCAGGGCGGTGCTCGCCGTGGTGGCCGGGATGAGCTTCGGCCTGGCCGGTGTCACCTTCCAGACCATGCTGCGCAACCCGCTGGCCAGCCCCGACATCATCGGGATCAGCTCCGGGGCCAGTGCCGCCGCCGTCTTCGCGATCGTCGTGCTCGGGCTGAGCGGCACCGCGGTGTCGGTGGTGGCGATCGTCGCCGCGCTGGGCGTGTCCACCCTCGTGTACCTGTTGTCGTTCAAGGGAGGGGTGGCCGGGACCCGGCTCATCCTCATCGGCATCGGTGTGGCCGCCATGCTCGACAGCGTCGTCTCCTACATCCTGGACCAGGCGCCCGACTGGGACCTGCAGGAGGCCATGCGCTGGTTGACCGGCAGCCTCAACGGCACCGACTGGAACCAGGTCCTGCCGGTGGTGGTCGCCCTGGCCCTCATCGGTCCGGTGCTGTTGTCCCAGGCCCAGAACCTGGCCCTGTTCCAGTTGGGCGACGACACCGCCTCGGCCCTGGGCGTACGGGTGAACCGCACTCGGTTGCTGGCGGTCACCGCCGCAGTGGGACTCATCGCCTTCGCCACCGCCGCGGCCGGTCCCATCGCGTTCGTGGCGTTCCTTTGCGGCCCCATCGCCGCCCGCCTGGTGGGCCCCAACGGGTTCCTGCTGCTGCCCTCGGCCCTGGTGGGGGCGTTGCTGGTGCTGGTCGCCGACCTGGTCGGCCAGTTCCTGTTGGGCACGCGCTTCCCGGTCGGTGTGGTCACCGGCGTGCTCGGTGCCCCCTACCTCGTCTACCTCATCGTCCGTACCAACCGCGCCGGAGGATCCCTGTGACCACGGACCACTCGCTGATCGTCGAGGACCTCACCCTGGGGTACCAGGACCGCGTCGTCATCGACGCCCTGGACCTGGCCATCCCGCCCGGCCGGATCACCGCGATCGTGGGCGCCAACGCCTGCGGCAAGTCGACCCTGCTGCGGTCGATGTCGCGGCTGCTGGCGCCCAAGGGAGGGCGGGTGCTGTTGGACGGCGAACAGGTGCACCGGATGCCCTCCAAGGAGGTGGCCCGCACGCTCGGTCTGCTTCCGCAGTCGCCGATCGCCCCGGAGGGCATCACCGTCGGTGACCTGGTCGGACGCGGTCGCCACCCCCACCAGCGGGTGCTGTCCCGGTGGAGCCGTGAGGACGACGAGGCCGTCGCGGAGGCCTTGGACGCCACCGGCATCGCCGACCTGGTCGACCGGCCCGTGGACGAGTTGTCGGGGGGACAGCGTCAGCGGGTGTGGATCGCGATGGCCCTGGCCCAGCACACCGACCTGTTGTTGCTGGACGAGCCCACCACGTTCCTGGACGTCAGCCACCAGGTGGAGGTGTTGGACCTGCTCACCGACCTCAACCGGTCGCTGGGCACCACGATCGTGCTGGTGTTGCACGACCTCAACCTGGCGGCCCGCTACGCCGACCACCTGGTCGCCCTGGCGCGGGGGAGACTGCACGCGGAGGGGACGCCCGAGCTGGTGCTCACCCCCGAGACGGTGGAGGCGGTGTTCGGGCTGCGCAGTCGCATCATCGTCGACCCCACCTCCGGCAAGCCGCTGATGTTGCCCATCGGCCGACACCACGAGGTCGTGGAGGCCGGCTGACCCCGATCGGCGCACGAAGAAGGGGGCTCCCACCACGTGATGGGAGCCCCCTTTCGGTGTTCGCGGGGGATCAGTCCTCCAGGGACTCCTGGATCATCGGGACGACCTCGTCCAGGGCGTGGTGGACGCCCAGGGTGGAACCGCTGGAGAAGGCGTTGGCCAACTGCGGGTCGTCCAGGACGATCAGTCGGCCGTCCTCGGCGGCGGGGATGCCCTGCAGGACCGGGTCCTCGTTGAGGAAGTCGGCGGTGTCACCGATGGGGAAGACCACGGTCAGGTCGGCGTCCAGCTCCTCGACGAGCTCCGAGCTCAGGTCGACGTAGAACGCCCCGTCGGCCATCTCCTCCAGCTCGGGCTTGTACTCGAAGCCCAGCTCGGTGAGCACGTCCACGCGGGTGTCGCCGGGCACGTAGGCGCCGTACTGGCCGTCGAAGTAGGCGCCGACCGCGATGGTCAGGTCCTCGAACTCCGGGTTCTCCTCGCGCAGCTGCGCGAACCGCTCCTCCAGCTCGGTGATGAGTTCCTCGCCCCGCGGCTCCTCGCCCAGGACCTGGGCGACCTGGCGGGTCTGACCCTGCCAGGTGGTGCCGTAGGTGACCTCCACGTCGGAGGGAGGGCCGACCACGGGGGCGACCGGGGAGAGCAGGTCGTAGCGCTCCTGGGAGTTGTCGGATCGGGTGTCGAGGATGACGTCCGGCTCCAGGGAGGCGATGGCCTCCAGGTTCGGTTCCATGGTGCCGACCTCGGCCGGCTCTGAGTCGAGCAGCTCGGCGGCCCAGGGACCCACGTAGGGCGCTCCGTAGGCCTGCCAGTCGGCCACGCCCACCGGCTGCACGCCCAGGGCCAACGCGGTCTCGGCGTCCGACCAGCCCATCGCGACGACGTTCTCGGGATGGTCCTCGATCTCCACGTCACCGAACAGGGTATCGACGGTGACGGGGTATCCCTCGGCGGTGGGGCCGGAGGAATCGGAGGAGTCCGTGCCCCCGCCACCACAGGCGGCGAGCAGGACGGTGGACAGGGCGCCGGCGGCGATCATGCCGACACGAGTGGGCGGACCGGGGATCAATGGAACCTCGCTGAATGGCGTTTAGCTTAGCCTTGCCTAAGCGTGATTTGACCAGGTTATCGCCATCCCGAGGCCTATGTGAACACGGGGCCCGCGGCCTGGTCAGAACCCCAGGCCACGCAGCCACGCGATCAGGTCGTCCTCACGCTCACTCGCCCGTTCCGGACTCCAGGACCCCATCTCACGCGAGTCCACCAAGGCCCCGTCGCGCAGGTAGACCACACGATCCGCCCGCGCCGCGCAGCCCGGGTCGTGCGTGACCATGACCAGCGTCGTTCCCGACAGGTGCACGTCGGTGAGCGCGTCCATCACCTCCTCGGTCATCCTGCTGTTCAGCGCGCCGGTGGGTTCGTCGGCGAACAACAGGGACGGTTCGCACACCAGGGCGCGGCAGATCGAGGCCCGCTGCAACTGGCCGCCGGAGACCTGGGTGATGCCATGCCGGCGCACGTGTGCGATCCCGAACCGCTCCAGCAGCGCGTCCACGCGGGCGATCGCCCCCTTCTTGTCCTTGGGGGCGGCCTGGAGGGCGGGCAACAGGATGTTGTCGCCGATGTTGAGATTGGCCAGGAAGTGCGCCTGCTGGAAGACGAATCCCATCCGAGTCAACCGGACCCGGCTCATCTCCCGGTCGTCCAGGGACGTCAGGTCCCGCCCCTCCAACAGCACGCTCCCCTCGGTGGGGCGGTCCATGCCGCTGATCGTGTAGAGCAGCGTCGACTTGCCCGAACCCGACGCGCCCATCACGACGAGGAACTCCCCGCTCGCCACGGACAGGTCGACATCGTCGATGACCCGGGTGGGCGGGTCGGTGGAGTGGTAGGTCTTGGTCAGACCCCGAGAGGCCAGCGCGATCCGCGCCCGCTCCGTCAAGGGCTCTGTCGTGGGCTGTGTCATGGAAGGGCCTCTCAACCTCGGAGCCACGTGCTCTTGTCCACGCGGCGGAGCGGCGCGGTGAGCGCCACGGCGATCAGGTGTCCGGTGGTGATCAGGGCCAGGGGATAGGCCACGTACACCAGCCACGGGTTCGGCAGGAACTCCAGGTGCGCGAGCCCCAGCCCCGCCGCGGACAGCAGCGAACCGACCATGGGTTCCCCGGCCGTGGCCGCGAACACCGTGCCCAGGACGGTGCCGACCACCACGGCGAGGAAGGTCTTGCCGCGCACCTGGGCGATGATCTCCCCGGTGGAGAAGCCGATCGCGGACAGTACGCCCATCCGCGTGCGCTCCCGCGTCAGGCGCAGCCGCAGGAACAGGCCGGTGATGAGCGCCGCGACCCCGAGCGCGAAGACGAAGGAGACCAGGGCGGCGCCCTGCAGGGCCCCGGTCACCTGCGACAGGGTCTGGCGCACGTACTCGCGCATCGGGATCACCGTGGCGGTGTCGAAGCGTTCGTCGTACTCCGTCGCGATCGTGGCGGCGTCGGTGCCCGGGTCCGTGTTCGCGTAGACCATGTGGCCCGCCGCCCCGGTGACCTCCTCACCATGGGCCTTGGCGGTGAACCCTCCGCTGGTGACGTCCTGGTAGACGCCGCTGACGGTGAGCGTGGTCTCCTCCCCACCTCGGCGCACGGCCAACCCGTCACCGATCGAGAGCCCGTACGCGTCCGCGTTCAGCACCGACAGGGCGATCTCGCCGGGGCCGGGGCTCCCGCCGCGCGCGTACGCGATCGCGTCGGGGTCGTGCTCGCCCACCTCCACCCGCAGGGTCTCCCACCCCTCCTCGCCCTCGGCCTCGTACAACAAGGTGGAGAAGGCGCGCACGTCGGTCAGTCGTTCGTCCTCGCGCATGCTCCTCAGCAGTTCGTCGCGGACCTCGTCGACGTCCTCGGAGAAGAGCAGGTCGGCGCGCAGGTCGCTCTCCGCGGCCCCCATATAGGTGACGAAGCGAGGGCTCTCGAAGGTGCCGAGCAGGTTGGCGGGCAGCGTCATCAACACGGTGGCCAGGAAGAACACGAGGGGGAGCAGCACCCACTGGCCGGCCTCGGCGCGCAGGTCCAGCAGGGCCAGACGGCCGTTCACCCCCAGCCCACGGGTCGAGGCGAGGGCGGTGCCGCGCACCCGTCGCGCCCGCCTCCGGTCCCGGCGCGCGGCCCGTTTCTCGTCCAGGACACTGCCGTGGACCAGGGCGCCCACGACCTCGATCCGACGCACCCGGCGCAGGACGGCACGACACAGTAGTAGGACGAACGCGTACACCAGGGCGAGCGCGGCCACCGGCACCACGAACGAGGCGAGGCCCAGCGGCGCTTCGGCGTAGTCCATCCGCGCGCCCCGTGTGAGCAGACCCGTGGCCACGATCGCCGACAGACCCCCGAGGACACACGCCAGGGCGGTCAGGACGCTGTACTTGGTCAGGTACAGCCCGGAGATCGCCCGATCGGGCAGACCGATGGCCTTCATCGCGCCGATCTCGCGGACCTCGTCCTCCAAGGTCCCGCGGATCACGAAGCGCACGTTGAGCAGCGCGATCACGATGAGCAGCAGACTCACGAACACCAGCGCCATCGCGACCAGTCCGTCGCCGAACGCGTTGACCAGGCGGATCATCTGGTAGGTGACGGCCTGTCCGTTCTTGGGCAGCGCCTCATCGGCCTCATAGGCGCGCTGGAGGTCGGCGGCCGAACCGGCGTCGTTCAGTCGGTACTCTACGATGCTCTCGGGGGCGCCTACGCCCGCGTCCTCCAGAGTCTCGAAGTCGGCCTCGGAGACCACGAATCGGGTCGCCGAGGACAGTGACGAGGCCATCTGCGCGTCGCGCACGAACCCGGCCACGCGCAGCTCCAGGGAACCGGAGTCGGTGGCGATCCGGAGCACGTCGCCGACCCGCAGGTCGAAGGCGGTGCGGTGGGCCACCGGGAGGTGGATCTCGCCGGGGGAGGGGTGCGGGGCGGCGCCGGTCTCGTCCAGGAGGAGGTCGAACTCCTCGTTCTGGGTCGTGAAGAGTTGGTCGATGAGACTGTCGGAGAGGTCACCGGACTCACCGGTGTGGGAACGCTCCCAGGACAGGGCCGCGCCATCGAGTCCGATCGCCTCGACGACGTGCCAGGCCTCGATCTCCGGGTGCCGGTCGGCGAAGCGCTCCAGTGCGTCGGTGTCGATGTCGCCGACGTGCATCTGCAGGAAGTGGGGCGGCCTGGCCTGTTCGAAGAGTTCGTCGACCGACCCGAGCATGCGCTCCATGACCATGGCGCCGGTGGCCATGAGGAACGCGCTGAGCGTCAGGACCACCAGGAGCGCCAGGTGCACGCCCTTGTTCCCGGTCAGGTCGTTGTAGGCGTAGCGCAGATATAAGGAGCCCTTCGTCTCCACCGTGATCTCCCTGCCTCGTCCGGCCGCTGGAGTACCGGTCCGTGGGTTCCGGGAAGGGAACCCGTCCGATCAACGTAGGCCGATGCGAGGGTCGGGCGCATCGGGGGAGGACCCCGCACTGTGACGGAGACAACCCCGATTATACCGAGGGTCCGTGCCCTGGTAAGGGTCCGGGACGAGGCGGCTTCCCGGGCACGTCGACACCCACCGTGAGTGAGGTTAGGCTTACCGATGGTCTGCCGGGAGAAGCGGGCATACGGCGTCGAATCGCACATCCCATGGTCGGGTGTGCCACCCGACCCGGCTACCCTGCCCGAGGATCGACCACCCCGGGCGGCCACCGAGAAAACGACGATCAGGGACGACGGACGAACATGACCACAGCCGAGGGACGGGCCGCTCCCGAACCCGCCTCCCCCACCTCATCCGCACCCGTCCCCACCAGCGCGTCCGCCCTACGTTCACGCTCCCTGCGCCGGCATCGCGGCCGCATCACCCTCGGCGTCGCCCTGCTGTCCACGCACCAACTGTGCGAGGTGCTCGTCCCCGTCGTCATCGGCCTCACCATCGACACGGCCGTCGCCACCGGCGACATCACCGCCCTGCTGTGGTGCGTGTCCGGGCTGATCCTGCTCTTCACCTGCCTGGCACTGGCCTACCGCACCGGCGCCCGCCTCACCCTGGGCGTCGTCGAACGCGAGGCCCACCTGCTGCGCCTGGAATCGGCCCGCCGCGTCCTGCATCCGCGAGGACAACGCAGCGGTCTGCGCTCCGGCGAACTACTGTCCGTGGCCACCTCCGACGCCGAACAGGCCGCCACCTATGCCCGCGCCTGGGCCGCGGGCATCGCCCAGGTCACCGCGATCGTGGTCACCACCATCGTGCTGCTCACCATCAACGTCCCGCTCGGTCTCGGAGTGCTCCTGGGCCTGCCCCTGATGCTCCTGCTGCTGCGTGTGCCCGCCGCACGCATCGCCCGACGCACCGAGGCCAAGCAGGCCACCGCCGCGCGTGCCACCGCCATGGCCACCGACCTGGTCGGCGGCCTGCGCGTGCTCATGGGTATCGGTGCCCGCCACAACGCCTCCCTGCGCTACGGCCGGTCCAGCGACCGCGCCCTGACCGCGTCGGTCGGCGCCGCCGCCAGCAACGGCGTCTACAAGGGACTGGTCACCGCGTCGGGCGCCGTCTTCCTGGCCTGCGTGGCCGGTGCCTCCGGATGGATGGCCCTCCAAGGACACCTCACCATCGGCGAACTCATCATCGTCGTGGGCCTGGCCCAGTTCCTCGCCGAACCCATCCAGGGGTTGGGGATGGTCGGCCAGATGTTCGCCATCGCCCGAGCCTCCGCCCGACGCCTGGTGCGACTGCTCAACGCCCCCGACGCCGTCACCCCCGGCGAGCGAGACCTGCCCCAAGGCCCGCCCGAACACGAACCCCTGGTCGAACTCCGCGAGGTCGGCCACCGCACCCTGGACGGCGTCGACCTCACCCTGCGCCCCGGAGAGTTCCTCGGCGTGCTCGCCACCGACCCCCGCGACGCCGAGGCCCTCGTCGACCTCCTGGCCGGTCGCGCCGCCGACGCCCGCGGAACCACCCTGGTCGCCGGTGTCCCCCTCGCCGAACTCGACCTTGCCTCCCTGCGCGGTACCGTCCTGGTCGAGGAACACGGCAGCTTCCTGTTCGAGGGCACCCTGCGCTCCAACCTGACCACCGGCGACCTCGACGAGGACCACCTGCTCACCGCACTCGACGCGGCCGCCGCCGGTGAACTCGTCACCGGCCACCTCGACGGCCTCGACCGTCCCATCACCGACCGCGCCGGCAACCTCTCCGGCGGCCAACGCCAACGCGTGGCCCTGGCCCGCGCGCTGGCCGCCGCCCCGCCCGTGCTCGTCCTGCACGACCCCACCACCGCGGTCGACGCCGTCACCGAGGAGGCCATCGCCCAGGGCACCGCCGCGCTGCGCGCCGCCCACGGCGGCGGCACCATCGTCATCGCGAGCAGCCCGGCGCTGCTCGCCCGCGCCGACCGCGTCCTGGTCCTGCGCGAGGGTCGCGTGCGCGCGCAGGACACCCACATCCGACTGGCCGAGGACGACCCCCACTACCGCGAGGCGGTCCTGCGTTGAGCACCGAAACCATCCACCACGAGGTCGAGGACCCCCTCGAAGGCCCCCGAACCCCGACCGCGACCACCGAACTGCTGCCCACGGCCACGGCCCGCCGCACCTGGGCGGTGTTCCTCCAAGGGCTGCGCGCCCGCCCCGGAACCTCCGCCCTGGCGCTGCTCACCGTCCTTGCCGGCAGCGCCGCCGGACTCGTCGCCCCCTGGGTACTGGGCGGCATGGTCGACGACATCAACGACGGCGCCGGGGCCGAGGCCATCCTGCGCTCGGCCGCGCTCATCGCCGCCGCCGCGGCCATCGGTGGCGTCCTCGTCGGACTGGGGGCCTGGCAGGTCAGCCGGCTCGGCGAGACCATCCTGGCCCGCCTGCGCGAACGCGTCATGCGCCGCGTCCTGCACATGCCCGCCGTCCGTCTGGAACGCGTGCGCATCGGGGACCTGCTCTCCCGCGTGGGCGACGACGTCGCCGTGGTCACCAACGCCATCGCCCGCAACGGTCCGGAGGTCGTCACCGCCCTGGCCACCGTCGTGCTCACCACCGCGGGCATGGCCGCCCTGGACTGGCGTCTGGGCCTGGCCGGACTGGCCGCCCTGCCGTTCTACGTGTGGGCGGTGCGCTGGTACATGCCGCTCTCGGGCCCCTTCTACGCCCGCGAACGCGTGGCCATGGGCGAGCGTTCGCACGCCATGATGGGCGCCCTACGCGGACGCGACACCGTGCGCGCCTACCGGCTGGAGGCCGAACACGAGGAACGCATCGCCGACCGTTCGCTGAGCGCCATGCGGCTCACCCTGGACGTGTTCCGCCTGTTCACCAGGCTCGGAGCCCGCATGAACGGCTCCGAACTGGTCGGCCTGGGCACCGTGCTCGTCGTCGGGTTCTGGTTGGTGCGCGGTGACCTGGCCACAGTCGGGATGGTCACCGCCGCCGCCCTGTACTTCCACCGGCTGTTCGGACCCGTCGGGTTCCTGGTGATGACCTTCAACGACGTCCAGCAGGCGGGGGCGAGCCTGGCCCGCCTGGCCGGGGTGGTGGACCTGCCGGAGGCGGAGGACCCCGGCGCCGAGGAGGGGCCGGCCGGGTCGTCCTTGCACGTGGACGCGGTGAGCCACGTCTACGCCACCGACGCGCCCAAGGCCCTGGACCGGGTCTCGCTCACCGTCGCCCCGGGCGAGCGCGTCGCCCTGGTGGGGGCCAGCGGCGCCGGAAAGACCACCCTGGCCGCCGTGGTCAGCGGCCTGCGCACACCCACTTCGGGCACCGTGTGCCTGGGCGGGATCCCCCTGGAGGAGATGGGGGAGCGGCGAGTGCGCGAGCACGTGTTCCTGGTCAGCCAGGAGACGCACGTGTTCGCCGGAACCCTCCTGGAGGACCTGCGCCTGGTCCGGGCCGAGGCCACCGCCGCCGAGGCCGAGGAGGCGTTGGAGACGGTGGGCGCCCTGGACTGGGTGCGCGCCCTGCCCGAGGGGATCGACACCGTGGTGGGCGAGGGCGGACACGCCCTCACCGCCGAGCAGGCCCAGCACCTGGCCCTGGCCCGGTTGGCGCTGGCCGACCCGGACCTGGCGGTGCTGGACGAGGCCACCGCCGAGGCCGGCAGCTCCGGCGCCCGTCGACTGGAGGAGGCCGCCGTGGCCGCCACCAAGGGCCGCACCACCCTGGTGGTCGCCCACCGGCTCACCCAGGCGGCCACCGCCGACCGGGTGGTCGTCATGGACCAGGGCCGGATCGTGGAGCAGGGGCCGCACGAGGAACTGGTCGCCCTGGAGGGCCGCTACGCACGTCTTTGGCGCAGCTGGCAACGCTGACCCGTGTCGATACCGCTCCGGCCCCGCGCTCAACCGAGCGCGGGGCCGGAGCGTGGGGTAAGACCCTCCAAGGACTCAGGCGGCGTTGGCGCGGCGCAGACGACGGCGACGCTCGGAGGTGCGCTCGTCCTCGTTCTGGCCGCCCCAGGTGCCGTACTTCTCCGGGCGTGAGACCGCGTGGTCCAGACAGGAGGTGCGCACCGGGCACCCCGCGCAGACCTGCTTGGCCCGGCGCTCACGCATCTCGCGCTGTGGCCAGGACTCCTCTTCGGGACCGAAGAAGAGCGCGAGGTCCTCGCCTCGGCAGGCTGCGGCGTCCTGCCACCCCCAGCTCGGGGTCGGGAGCAACGCGGAACGACGACGGGGCCGGGACATGTGGGAACCACCTTTTCGAACAACACAGGCCAAGAGGGCGATTACGGGTCACCGATGGCTGATCGCCGTGCGATCGCCAATACGCCGGAGGGACGCCTACGGCGCGAATATCGTGCGATGTGCGGGTGCGGAGAATGGCGGCCGCTGAGGCAGGTGCGGTCGGCGGGGATTTCTCACGCGAATCGGCGGCGGAAGTGGTGACGGCTTCCGCCCGCCTTGTGCCCGTCATCATGCCACCATTGCTTCGGGCTGTCCGGTCAATGCGCGATGGGTCGACCGAACGTTATGGAAATCTGACCTCGTGTGTCGAGCGCGTGGTGCCGAGTCGTATCAAGTCGACCGTTCCGGTCGATCGGGCTCAGGCGCTGACGGCCTCGCCGGTCGGATCGCTGCCGTCCTGGTTCAGCAGGTGGGCGCCGCCGACCGGGCCGCTGCTCCAACCGAGAAGACGCCAACCCGAGTCGGGGTCGCCCTCGATCTCGACCAGGCCGGTGTTGGCCAGCGGGGTGCGCGCGACCGAGGTGACGTCGATACCGGCGACGCGGGCGCAGGCCCAGGACCGGATCGCGGCGCCGTGGGAGACCACGACGACGTCCTCCCACCCCTGCTCGGCGATCCGACGCACCGCCTCGTCGTAGCGGTCGAAGAAGGCGCGCCCGTCCGAACCACCCGGCATACGCAGGTCCACGTCGCCGCGGGCCCAGGCGAACACCGTGTCCACGTAGGTCCGGTGCGCCGCCGGATCCGCGCCCATCTCCAGCGAGCCGGCCTCGACCTCGCTCACCCCCTCCATGATCACGGCCTCCTTGCCGAAGGCGTCGACCAGTGGAGCCGCGGTGAGGTGGGTGCGCAGCAGCGGAGAGACCACGAGCGCGTCGATCTCGCGCTCCTGGAGCGCGTTCGGCACCGCCGCGGCCTGCCGGTGGCCCAGGGTCGTGAGTCCAGGCCCGGGAGCGAGTGTGTCGAGGAGGCCGGCGACGTTCGAGGGGGTCTGACCGTGACGAAGAAGGGAAAGGCGCATGCCCCCATGGTCGGCCATCGGCGCCGCGAAACCCGAGTACGGGTGAGGTGGGTTTGGTCTCAGCCGCACGGTACCGATTCCACGGCCGAAGCTCCTGGTGTACGACTAGTATCTATGTTGTATCCAACCTGGGAGGTCTCGTGGGCGCGAGTGGTGTCGAAGGGCAAGTGCCGCTGGTCGGAGCGGCCACCGCCCCCGAATCGGCGGCGGGTCGGGCCTACACCGTGGTCCGCGACCGGATCCTCGACGGGGAGTACGAGGACGGCAGCATGCTCAGTGAAGGAGGGATCGCCACGGAACTGGGGATGAGTCGGACCCCGGTGCGCGAGGCCTTCCTGCAACTCCAGGCCGAGGGCTGGATGCGCCTGTACCCCAAGCGCGGTGCCATGGTCCGGCCGGTGCCGCCGCACGAGTTCCGCGAGGTGCTCCAGGCGCGCCAGATCATCGAGTCCGCCGCGGTCCGGAGCGTGTGCGTGTCCAAGAGCCGTTCCAAGCGCCTGGTGCGACGCCTGCGCGAGGTGACCGAAGCGCAAAGGCGTGCCTGGGAGGCGGACGACCTCGCCGCCTTCACACGCGCCGACGTCGAGTTCCACCGGGAGGTGGTCGCGGCCGGCGGAAACTCGATCCTCCAGAACTTCTACCAACTCCTCCAGGACCGCCACCGGCGGATGACCACGCAGTCGATCAGCGATGACACCGACCGGGCGGAACTCGTGCTCGCCCAGCACGCCGGGCTGACGGAGCTCATCGAGGCGGGCGACGCCGAGGGGTTCGCCCAGGCCACCGCCGAGCACCTGAACGACATCCACGGTTCCACCGTGTGACCCCCGCCCCCTGAACCCTCGGACACGAATCCGACCCCGACCCCCTCCCTGACCCCGAAACGCAGGAGGAAACAGCGACCATGGCCACGATCGAGGCCCACAGACCCCGGCCCGCACGCGATCGAAGGAACGCGGACGGGACCGCCCGACGTCGACTTCCCGGGTGGCTCGCCGCCTGCGGGATGCTCGTCGCCGTCGCCTGGGGCGGCAACGAGTTCACGCCGCTGCTGGTCATGTACCGCCTCGACAGCGGCATGAGCGTGCAGGTCGTGAACATCCTGCTCGGCGCCTACGTGCTGGGGATCGTGCCCGCGCTACTGGTCGGTGGCCCGCTGTCCGACCGTTACGGGCGCCGCCCCCTCATGATCCCGGCACCGATCCTGTGCGTGATCGGCAGCGCCCTGCTGGCCTCGGGCCCTGACTCGGTGGCCCTGCTGTTCGCCGGACGCGTGTTCTCGGGACTGGCGCTCGGCCTGGTGATGGCGGTGGGCACGAGCTGGGTCAAGGAACTGTCCCAGGCGCCGTTCGACCCCGAGGCGTCGGCGGGGGCCGGGGCGGTCCGGGCCTCGCTCTCGTTGACTCTCGGGTTCCTGTTGGGGGCCGTGGCCGCCGCCGCCATCGCCCAGTTCTCCCCGTTGTCGGCCGTCCTGCCGTACGTGGTCAACATCGTGCTCACCGTGATCCTGGCGGTGGTCATGCTGGGCGCCCCCGAGACCCACTCTCCACGGGCGCGTGGAGACGGTGCCGCTTCGGGGCGTCTCCTGGACGACATGCTGGTCCCGGCCGCGCTGCATCGCCGGTTCCTACTGGTGGTCGTGCCCATGGCACCGTGGGTCTTCGGCACCTCGGCCACCGCCTACGCGGTCCTGCCCAACCTGGTCGCCCACCGGGTGCCCGGCTACGAGGTCGGCTTCTCCGGACTGCTGTGCCTGGTGGCGTTGGCCTGCGGTGTCCTCAGCCAGCAGGCGGCCAAGTGGGTGGACAACCCGCACTCCTCCCGGGCGGTCGTGCTCGCCCTGGGACTGACCGCGCTCGGCATGGCCCTGGCCGTTCGGGCGGCGAGCACCCTGACCGTCCCGATGGCGCTGGTGGCCGCCGCGGTGCTCGGCGCCGCCTACGGGCTGCTGCTGGTCTCCGGTCTCCAAGAGGTCCAGCGCATCGCGGGGCCCGACCGGTTGGCCGGGCTCACCGCCGTCTACTACTCGCTCGCCTACCTGGGCTTCTTCGTCCCTGCGGCGTTGGCGGGACTGGCCCGCCGGTTCGACTACCCGACCATGTTCGCGGTCGGGGTCGCGCTCGCAATCCTGAGCGTCGTGGTGGTGGCGTTGTCGTGGCGCCGCCACCTGCCCACCGCACTCGACCCGGAGGACCTTCGAACGTCCCGGGTCTGACCCGGTCGGGTGTGGACGACCCCGGGCCGATGGACACATGGTCGCGTCCCCGGCCCAGGGCCGGGGGTTCAGGAGGTGCGGACGGGCAGGACGGACCAACCACTGGCCACGATGGAGGGCTCGCGCACGGCCTCCCCGGACAAGGCCAGACCGGGGAAGCGCTCGAAGAGCATCTCCAGGGCGGTCGTCCCCTCCAGACGGGCCAGACCCGCGCCCAGGCAGAAGTGCGGCCCGTAGGAGAACGCCAGGTGGCCGCGCTGCTCGCGGGTCAGGTCGAACCCCTCGGCGTCGGCACCGTGGTGCTTCGGGTCACGCCCGGCCGGGCCGAAGCCCATGAGCAGGGCCTCCCCGGCCGGCACGGTGACGCCGCCCAGGGTGACCTCCTCGGCGGTGTAGCGCAGCGGCAGGTACTGGATGCTCGCGTCCCAGCGCAGGGTCTCCTCCACCACGTCCGACCACGAGGCCCGGCCGGAGCGGACCAGTTCCAGCTGGTCGGGGTGGGTGAGCAGCGCGTACACGGAGTTGCCGATGAGGTTCATCGTGGTCTCGTAGCCCGCGCCGATCATCAAGATGAGCGTCCACACCAGTTCGCTCTGGGAGAGCCGCTCCTCGCCCTCGGCCCGCGCCTCCAACAGGGCGCTGGTCAGGTCGTCACCGGGGTTCTTCGCCTTGGCCGCGGCCAGGTCGGCCAGGAACGTCTGCATCTCGCCGTGGAGGCGGACGGCCTCTTCGGGGGTGGTGCTCGCGTCGAAGACCGTGTGCATCATCCGGTGCAGGACGTCCCGGTGCTCGGGGGCCACCCCGAACAGTTCGGAGATGACGGTGATGGGCAGTGGTAGGGCCAGTGCCTCCTTCAGGTCCACCGTCTCCGTCCCGGCCGCCGTGATCTCCTCCAACAGCTCGGAGGTGATCTCCCGGACCCGAGGCCGCAGCGCCTCCACCCGGCGCGGGGTGAACGCCTGAGAGACCAGTGTGCGCAACCGGCGGTGCCGGTCACCGTCGGCGGTGAGCATGTTGTCGGGCGCCACCCACGACACCAGCGGCCAGTC
The DNA here is from genome assembly GCF_040635885.1 of Nocardiopsis sp. NPDC006832. Taxonomy (NCBI): domain Bacteria; kingdom Bacillati; phylum Actinomycetota; class Actinomycetes; order Streptosporangiales; family Nocardiopsidaceae; genus Nocardiopsis; species Nocardiopsis sp. NPDC006832. The sequence goes on from NZ_JBEYLC010000026.1 coordinate 30,744, forward strand.
CATGGGGATCTCGCCGTCGTTCCACGCCCGCCAGTGCCGCAGCTCCTTGCGCACCCCGGGGTGGGCGAGCGCCTCGGTCAGCACCGCGTGGTCGGTCACCGCCCGAACAACCACCCCACCAACGATCTCCACCTCGACGACGGGTCCGAGCTCGCGGAGGCGGGCGGCCTGTCGGGGGAGGTCCTGGGGGAGGAGGACGGGGCGCTGTTCTGCCATGACGGGGTTCCCTTCGAAATGCCGGGTGTGAAGGTGACGGGCAGGGTGGACAGGGCTCGGGCGAACGGCGAGACCCGCCAGTGCGGGGTCGGATCGCTCGGCCGGAGTCGGGGCAGGCGCTGGACCAGTGACTGGACGGCGACCTCGGCGATGGCCTGGCCGAACCCGCGCGCGGGGCAGCGGTGCGGACCCACACCGAAGGCCAGGTGGGCACGGTTGTGCCGTTCGACGTCATCGGAGGCGCCGGCCATCGCGTGGTGCGCCGCGGCGTAACCGAGCAGGATCGGTTCTCCGGCCCTGATCACGCCGCCGCGCTCGACGGGAACGTCCCGGGTCGGGTACAGCACCGGGTAGTTGGTGATCGGTGGTTCGCGCCACAGCACCTGGTCCACGAGCTCGGCCACACCGACCCGGGTGCCGCCGAGGGCACTCGCGGTCTCGGGGTCGGTGAGCAGGACGTGCACGCTGGAGGCGACGAGGTTGGCGGTGGGTTCGGCGCCCGCACCGAAGGTCACCACCATCTGGTGCAGGATCTCCTCGTCGGAGAGCCCCGCCCGGTGCTGGAGAAGCCACGTGGTGATGTCCTCGCCGGGTTCGGCGTGCTTGGCGGAGACGGCGTCGGACAGGGCCCGCTCGTACTCCTGGTTGGCGCGCAGGACGTCGGTCCCGTCCCACAGTTCGCTGATGGAGGTGAGGACCCGTTCGGCCACGTCCCTGGAGAAACCGAACAGGTCGGCCATCACCATGAGGGGCAGCATCCGGGTGTACTCGGCGACCAGGTCGGCCTCGCCCTGTTCGACGAAGGCGTCGATGAGCGCGTCGGCGTGTCGTCGCGTGACGTCACCGACTCGGCTCTCGGGCACTCGCCCCAGGGAGTCCACCACGACCCGCTTGAGCCTGGCATGCTCCTCGCCGTCGGCGTACAACAGGTTGGGGCGGTGGGCCATCATCGCGGCGACGGGGGAGTCGTCGGGGACGCGGCCTTCTCTCCAGTCGCGCCAGAGCCGTGAATCGCGGCGGAAGGTCCGGGTGTCGCGGCACCAGGCCGTGATGGTGGCGTAGTCGGTGACGATCCATGCGTTGACGCCGGGGGCGATCTCCGCGGGGTGAACGCCGCCGTGCTCAGTGGTCAGGTGACGGTGGATCGTGTGGGGGGCGGCGTGGTACTCGGGATCGAACAATCGAGCGTGGGGGCAGGTGGTCACACGTGTCCTGAACTACGTGGGCGGCTGGTGGGCGGGACAAGTGTAAAGGGAGTTTCGGGATTTTTGTCCCATCCCGCGGGTGGTCCCGGAACCGGACACCACCCGTTCCGTTCGATGCGTTGGAATCCCTTGCGGCGTAGGGGTTTGCGTGTGGTGCAGGGTCCGTAGGATCGGAACATCCATGACACGCCGACCGACGATGGGACGCAATGAACGAAAAGGACACGGACATCGACACCACGGTTCCGCATTCGGCCCGGGTGTGGAACTACTGGCTCGGAGGTAAGGACAACTATCCGGTCGACCAAGAAGCGGGGGACCGGTTCCTGAAGGTCTTCCCCGGTATCGCTCGCATGGCGCGCTCCTCACGGTCCTTCCAAGGGCGCGCCGTCCGTCACCTCGCCGGTGAGCGCGGTATTCGCCAGTTCCTGGACGTGGGTACCGGGCTTCCCACCGCCGAGAACACCCACGAGGTGGCCCAGGCGGTGGCTCCGGACGCCCGGATCGTCTACGTGGACAACGACCCGCTCGTCCTCACCCACGCGCGCGCCCTGCTGACCAGCACGCCCCAAGGGCGGACCTGGTACGTGCACGAGGACCTGTACAAGCCCGAAGCCATCCTCGAACAGGCCGGACGACTGCTGGACCTGGAACGGCCGGTGGGCCTGATGCTGATGGGGGTCCTGGGGCACGTCCAAGAGTACGACGAGGCCGTCTCCATCGTGCGCCGGCTCTTGGCGGGCCTGCCCCCGGGCAGTCACCTCACCATCAGCGAGGGCAGCAACGTGCACAGCCAGGAGAACGTTCAGGCCCAAGACGAGTACAACGAGAGCGGCGCGGTCCCCTACATCCCGCGCAGCCCCGAACAGATCGCCGGATACCTGGAGGGTCTCGAACTCCTCGATCCGGGCGTGGTCTCGGTGACCCGCTGGCGACCCGCCGTCGCAGGTGACGAGGGACCCGCTGAGGTCGACCAGTACGGGGGTGTCGGTCGCAAGGTCTGACAGCTGGTAGGGGAGTGGGACGACCCGGCGGGGGTTCCGTCCTAGAGGTGGCCGGCTCTGGCGCCCTTTGGCGATGATCTTGCTCGTAGCGCCCATTTGGGCGCCCGAATGGGAGCTACAAGCAAGATCATCGCAGTTCAGAGCCGGATGTGGGCGGGGTCAGGCCGGGTCAGGGCTGAGGGGCGCGGGCGGTGGTGAGGAAGGCGTCCCACTCGGAGGAAGAGAAGGGGATGTGGCCGTTGGCGGGGTGCTTGGAGTCGCGGATGACTGCGCCGCAGGGGAGTTCGGCCACCTCGACGCAGTTCTGGCCAGCGCCGCTGTAGCTGCTCTTTTGGAATTTGGTGGGGGTGTGTGCAACCTCTACGCACTCCGCGCGGTCGCCGCTGTAGCTGGACTTGAAGAAGGTCAGATCGTCAGTCGTGGACATGCTGTGTGTACGACTCCAGGGTCTGCTGTAGGAACTGAATACTCTCCGCTGGGCGGTGAGCGGCTGCGTTCAGGTTAGAGAAGATCGTTACATATCGCTGTACTGAGGCACTCTCTTGGACAAAGAGGCTGTCCGTCGAGGTCTCGGTGTAGACGATGCTCGGATCGAGCTCGCTAGGGAAGTCCAGGAGAAAGAACGACCCGGATAGCGCTGCATGCATACCAGCCTGAAACGGCAAGACCTGGATGTTCACGTTATGACGCATCGCCATGTTGATCAGGTGCTGAAGTTGTTCCTGCATCACGGACAGGTCGCTCACCTGCCGGTGGAAGGCTGCTTCGTCGATCACCGCCCACAGGTGTAGCGGATTGTGTCTGGAGAGAACGTGCTGACGCTGGATACGAGCGTCGACATGGCGCCTGACTTCTTCATCTGTGTAGGCACCTCCGCCACGGAAGACGGCTTCAGCGTAGTCCGGCGTCTGAAGCAGGCCGGGGATGACCTGGCACTGATACATGCGGATCATCGAAGCCTCAACCTCGAAGTCTGGCAGGGCGTTACCGCCGAACACATCCTTGTACTTTGACCACCAGCCCTTCTCCTTCGACTCCTGAGCCAGTTCTTGGAGGGCGGCGCGTATGTCAGCGGAAGCTCCATAAAGCTCAGCGAGTGCATCGATGTCGCGGGGCTTGACGCGGCGGGCTTCAGCGGACTCGATGTTGCTCAGTGTGGAGGGAGGGACGGAAGCTTCCTTGGCGGCTGCGGAGAGTTGGAGGCCGCGATCCTCTCTCAAGCGGCGGAGTTCCCGGGCGAGCCTTTGTCGTCGCACGGTGGGACTGATCGGATGGTTCATGGGGGAAGCCTATCCAGAAAGTTTTCGTATATCGAGTTTTAGTATTGACAGCATGTATATCGCGATTCATGATGGGGGTGTAGTCAGTGACCAATGGATCACTCAGGGTTCATCTGTCCAGGCTATGCCTTGCCCGTTCCGCGCGTCACGGCCTCCGTGAGACTCCTTCAACGGGTGCTTCGCACGATCCCCCGACTCATGTGTCCAACCATGCCAAGGAGTGTGTTCGTCATGCCTGAAACCGCCTTCGCGCCCACCGTCCCGGTCCCGGTCCCGGGAGAAGCCATGGTGCCGTTGGCCAGCTTCATCCGGCCCTTCCAGCGCCACTACTTCTCCGGTCTCCCGGAGCGTCCCAACTACCGGGCGCGCAGCTACGACTTCGCCGGCGTCCCTGCCCTTATGCCGCTGGTGCGGGCGTTCCTGGACACCTGCGCGGCCACCGAAACAGGCGACTACCGGTACCTGTTCACCCTGCTGGGCAGCGAACTCGCCAACAACGCGCTCCGACACAGCCTGTCCGGACAGCCCGGCGGCACCTACACCCTGCGGGTGCGCCGCGACAAGGAAGGACTCCGCCTGGCCTGCCGCGACCGGGGCGGGCTGTGCACCCGCAACGCCCGCCTGATCCCGGCCCCGGGCGGGCTGAACCTGGGAGCCGAATCCGGGCGGGGCCTGGCCATGGTCGATGCCTTCGCCACCACCTGGGGCGACAACGGCAACGCCGAGTACCGCACCGTCTGGCTCTACCTGGCCTACGACCTGACCGCCGGCGGCTGGAACACCGCCGCCCACAACTGATCGACGTGTCGCAGACATGAGACGGGCCCAGGAGAGCGCGCCAACGCTCTTCCGGGCCCTGAACCCCCAGAAACCAAACAGAGCATGTGTCAGGAAAACGAGGATCTGATGAACCACCCTATCCCCGCACCCCGTCGCCCCGTGGACACCCGCCCCACCAACTCCACCGGCACGACCTTCACCCCCACCCCACCGCGCCCGACACCCACCACCGGCCCGGCCTGCGCTACCTGCACCCACCGCACCTGCCGCACCCAACGCGCCCGCACCCTGCCCCGCCTGGGCGGACACCGCTCCGAGTACGCCCGCGAACACGCCCAAGCCGCTCAGATCCAGGCCCAGAACAGCCACCTGCTCATCTACTTCGGCGAAGCCACCCAGTCCTTCTAGATCGCCACCCCCTCCGGCCTGGCCGAGGTGCCCGACGCCGCGACCCTCGCCCGACTTCTGACCCTCGACCCCGTTCCTACGGCCCTACCTGAATCCGACGAACCCGAACCTGAACCCGGTCCTGATCTGACCCTCCCCGTACCCGGGCCGGGCGATGCCGGCGCGCATCACCCGGCCCGGGGAAAGCCCGGGGCATCCCGTTGTACCGGCCACCATCTCGCACCCTGAATCAGGGTGCCGTCAGAAGCAGCCCAGATATGGGACGACCTCACGAGGCCAACAACAGGCGGCCCTGATCTCGCGGTGGTTTCGTGATGCCACGGCCATCGATGCTCTGTCCAGGGACAACCACATCTCCCAAGCCACCGGCTACCGCTGGATCGTTGATGGAGGTTTGGTGTCCTGGTCAGTCGTCGTAGGCGATCAGCGACCGCTTGACCGGGGCACCGGTCAGCCAGTTGTGCCAGATCGATGCGTTTAGCGCGCAGATTTTCTGGCACACCCGGGCCCACAACCCCTCGGTGGTCCGGGCACGGTGCCGCTCCAGGCCGAGCTGGTCCTTCAACGTCTAGATGATCGCCTCGATGCACTGGCGTAGCCAACCGGGAACCCCCCGAAGGGACCTGACCACGTTTCCTCTCCGGCCCCAGAACCCGGTCACCTACCCGAAGGGCTTTCGGGATCAGCCAAGACTGACGGCGAGCGAGTAGAGGCGGGTCGTCTGAGCGTCGCGCCCGTTGTTGTCGGAGACGAGATAGAGGGTGCGCCGGCCCTTGTACGGCCCTTCCTCCACCTCAGGGCCCAGAGCCATGCCCTCGACGTTGTCCAGGATCTGGTTCGGCTGGGTCTGCTTGGAGACGATATCGCCCTCGGGGCAGTCAGCCATGTCGAAGAGGAGTTTCTTCTGCGTGAGTAGGTCGACGGTGTCCTTGCGCAGAGCCATGCCGGTCACGTCTGGTGACTCGCCGAGGTCCACTTCATAGACGCGGATGCTACTCCCAAGCCCGGTGAGGTGGCCACGTTCGAGGGCGAGCAGGCGGTTCTCGTCGATCGCGACCAGCTCCACGAGATAGAGGCCCACTTCTGTCCGGTATCCGTACTGGCTGTCGAGCTCGTATTCGCCTCCGGGCTCGCCCCGATAGCGCTGGACACGTAGTTGGTGGCGTCCGTGTACGTCTTCGTCACTGAGTAGTGGGCCCTCCAAAGCCGTGTACAGGTAGTCCCCGTCGGGGGTAACGGTGAGGGATTCGAGATTGCGCCCGCGTTGCGCTTCTCCGTCCGGGGCGGGACGGAAACTTTCTGGGAGAGGGAGCTGGTCGCCTATCTGCTTGCCGTCATCGATTCCGAACCGGCGGATGGAGGGTTGGCCCTCCGCGGCGACCAGGATGGTTTCGCCGCCATTTTCGATGACCAACCCCTCGCCGTCGAATTCGTCGAACTGCTCGCCGTCCGGCCCGTACAGCGCCGTCATGCCGGTGACAGTGGGCTCCAGGTCCTCTGCGTCTCCGAGTGTGAGGGTGAAGAACTGGGCGGGCTCATTGTCGCGGAGGACGAGTGCCTGGGAGTCGTCCCCTGTGAGGGCGAGGGCGGAGAGGCCTGCGACCGGACTCCCCATGTACTCGTTCTGGGGTGGCTGATCGAGTTCATCCGAGACAGCGAGGAGTTGTGCCCGACCCTCCTCATCACAGGGGCCGGGGATCGGTGCGGTACCGGAGAGCGGATCGTTCCATTCGCGCACTTGATAGCCGCTCACAACCCCAAGAGCGAGACCGAGGAGCAAGGCGGTGGTGGCTGCGATGAACATCGTGCGGCGTGACGCGGTCGCGGCGGGCTGCGGGCCGGGAGGCGGGTTCTGCCGGTTGCGGACGAAGAATAGGTTTCCAACACCGTTCTCATCCAGTCGTTGTGGCTCAGGAAGGCCTTTCTTGAGCAGTCTCCTTTTGAGCAGGGCATAGACCTGGTTGAGAGTGAGTAGTTCTTCTTGCCTGACCTCAGGATCACCGTGGGCGAGAACATCGATGAGTGCCCCGGTGAAGGCGGTGTGTACAGATCGCGGAGGAGCCTCGGCCTTCTCCTTGTCAGTGGTGGAGGTCAGTACGTAAGAACCTTCGATCTCGACCTGCCGTTTGTCCGGAACGGTCGTTCCGGCGCCGGCCATCGCTCCGTCCAGCGCTTTGCCGCTGTAGCAGCAGTCAAGGATCACGATTCGCCGTTTGACGCTTTCTCTGGAATCCCTGAGAATCTCGCGGAGTACCCCATATGTGAGCGAGGTTTCCCTGTGACCGTGCACCGAAGTCGTGAGTGTCAGAAAGAGTTGGTCGTCACCGAACTCCAAGAGACCGTGTCCGGCGTAGTAGACAAGTAAGGTGTCTTCGGCCTGCTCTGCGGCTTCACGCACGGGACCGGTCAGATCGCCCGCTCGGGAGGGGTTCCGCACCACCCAGATCCGATCATTGGGGATTCCCCAGATGTCCGGGTCCGTCAAGATGCCTTTGAGGTCATCCAGATTCCGTTCCACGGACCTCAGGATCGGCAGATCCTGATAGTCATCGACTCCGATCAGGATGCACGCCGACCGTGTCGGATCCAGCCGACCTGGCCCGTTCTCCGCCGTGTCCAGCGGCTCCGAGGGCGTCTGTGCCGTCATTCCTCTTCCTCCCCTTCCTCCCCGGGGTCGTCCTCCTCGCTCAGTTCTTCGAGGGCACGTAGAACCGTGGACATGTCACGGAGCTCTACCTCGGTGAGGGTGATCTTGATGTCACCTCGCTCAAGCGTGAACGAGCAACGCGAGGGGTAGGCGCGGCGCCAGGACGCGATCGCCACGGCGAGCGCACCGTATTGGGCCACGGCGTCGAAGGCGAACTGGACAATTTCAAAGGTACCGCCCATGGTGTCCGGTCGTTCGGGGGTTTCGACCGTTTGTTCCATCGCGATGCCCGCGGTGCGCAGTTCTCCCCCCTTCGCCTTCAACCAACGATGTAGCGATGTGAGCTCGGTGATGTTGTTCGGACCGTGAACTGACAGTTGGACGTTCATGCCGTACCCCATGGATTCTGGTTCGGTGCTGAGTGTCTACATCGCTGGTCTGAGCTGGACCAGGGCCGAAAGTGGGAGGGCTGAGGTGGAAGCTGCCGGAACCGATGGCTACCTTCACAACGAAGGAGGCCGTACCTACGTTCCCTGACTCCAGGATACGGAGAAACAACGCGGGAATCGGATCCTTCATGAAGGAGAGTGATAGAAATTGGCGTGCGGCTGTTTTGGTTCTATTGTTTGAGTGCTTCTTGGGGTCCGTAACGGAAGGAGTGGTCCGAAAAATCTCTTGTGAGTCAGGGGGCTCATGTGTAAGCCGTTGTTCACTCCTCCCGCTGCTCGGAGTACTCGCCCGCCCATTCCAGGAGGGGGATGAGCAACGCGGTCACCTCTTCGCCGGGGGCGGTCAGTCCGTACTCCACGTAGGGCGGGACCACCGGGCGCGAGTCACGATGGACCAGGCCGTCCGCCTCCAGGGTGCGCAGCGTCTGGGCGAGCATCTTCTCGCTGATGACGGCGATGCCGTGGCGCAGTTCGCTCCACCGGCGCGGCCCCTCGGACAGGGCGACCAGGACCAGCAGCCCCCACTTGCCGGTGACGTCGCGGATCAGGGCGCGGGAGGGGCAGTCGCTGCTCAGGATGGGGCCCCCGATCAGGGGAAGCGCGCGCCGGCCCACGGCCTCTTCTTCGGTTTCCGTTCGACTCATGATCACAACTTACCAAAAGGTGCGTACCCCACCCAAGGAATGTGGTGTCGGCCGGTGCCGTTGTCGATCGACAGGACACACCGTCCCCAACCGTCACAGAACAGAGGAACAGCATGTCCGTCGTCGTCACCGGTGCCACCGGCCACCTGGGCCGCCTCGTCGTCGAATCCCTCCTGGAGCGCGGCCTGCCCGCGGGTGAGATCACCGCGACCGGCCGTGACACCACCAAGCTGGCCGACCTGGCCGAGCTCGGTGTCGCCACCGCGCGCGCCGACTTCGAGGACCCCGCCTCCCTGCGCGCCGCCTTCGCCGGGGCCGACACCCTCCTACTGGTCTCCGGCAGCGAGGTCGGCGAGCGCGCCCGCCAGCATCGCAACGCCATCGAGGCCGCCAAGGAGGCCGCTGTGGGCCACATCGCCTACACCAGCGTCCTTCGGGCCGACCGGAGCGCACTGTCCCTGGCCCCCGAACACAAGGCGACCGAGCAGATCCTCGCCGAGTCCGGTCTGCCCCACACGCTGCTGCGCAACGGCTTCTACAGCGAGGTCTACGTCAATCAGTTGGAGCAGGCGCGCGAGCACGGTGCCGTGGTCGGCAGCGCGGGTGAGGGACTCCTGTCCAGTGCCTCGCGGGCGGATTACGCCGAGGCCGCCGCCGTGGTCCTGCTCGACCCCGCCGCGCACGCCGGCGCCGTATACGAGCTGGCCGGTGACCAGGCCTGGACCTACACCGACCTGGCGGCGGCCATCGGGGAGGTCCTGGGTCGTGAGGTCGCCTACAACGACCTGAACGAGGAGCAACACCGCAAGGTGCTCACCGGAGCGGGCCTGGACGAGGCCACGGCGGAGTTCGTCGTCGGCCTGGACACCTCCGCCCGGGAGGGTGAGCTGTACGGCGAGCCGGGCCATCTGTCCAAGCTGATCGGCCGGCCCACCACCCCGATCGTGGACACCCTGCGCGCCGGCGCCTGATCCACGTCAGCCCGACCGGGGCCGCCCCGGAACGACGTCCTTCCGGAGCGGCCCCGGTCAGGCGGGGGAGGGGACCTCGGTGCGGGAGCGGTGGAGTTCCAACAGGAGCCGGGTGGTGTCGGCGTCGCGCTCGACCCCCGGGCGCCCCCGTCCCCGCAGCAGGTCGATGGCCTCCTCCACCCGTCCCGACTCGGCCAGGTGGCGGGCCAGCCGCCGCCTGGCCCTGACGTCGTTCCGCGCCAGGCGGCGCAGCCGGCGCACCCGCCCCAGGCGCGCGTAGGCGTCGGCCAGCGCGGCGCCGATCTCCTCGGCGCGGTGATCGAAGCCCAGTTCGAGGGTGCGCAGCGCGCGATCGGGGTGCCCATCGGCCGTCTGGGCGTCGGCCAGGGTCAACGCCGCGCCCGCGTCACCCTGCTTGGCGCGCCGCTCCAACTCCTGCCACCGGCCCAGGTCGCGCAGGACCACGGCGAGCCGACGCCCGGCCCACTCGCGCCCACGGTCGGCCTGACGACGCAGCTCCGGCAAGGCCGCCTCCGGCCTGCCATCGCCCAGGTGCAGGTCGATGATCTTGGCGTCGATGCTCCACAGGTGCGTGCCGACCTGTTCGCGGTGCCGATCCTTGATCTCCTCCAAAACCTGGACGGCCTTCTCGGTGTCGCCCGCGCGGGCGTACAGGTCGGCCTGGCCCAGGAACGCCCAACAGTGCTCCCTGACCTGGTAGGACTCCAGGACCCGGGCGGCGCCGGCCAGGTCCCCGCGGGCGATGAGCGCCGGGGCCAGACGCTGGGCCGACCACCAGTCACCCCGCTCCGCACGGGCGGTTAACGCCGACAGGTTCCCCTCCTTGGCGAGCGAGGACGCCAACCGTTCCGAACTCCACCAGTCGCCCTCGGCCGCACGTACGGCCAGCCCCTCCAGGTCGCCGCGCTCGGCCAGCAGCGCCGCCAGGTTGTGCGCGGCGTGCCAGCGGGGCGCGTCGGCCAGGGCCGAGGTTCCCAACCGCTCCAGCGCGTGCGCGGCGGTCCACAGCGCTCCGTCCGGCACATGGTGCAGGGTCGGCAGCCGCGCGACCTGGGCGGCCGGATCCTCCCACCCGCCGCGGTCGGCCATGGTGGCCAGTTCCCCGGTGGCGCCACAGGCGGACAGGGCGTCGGCCAACCGTTCGGTGACGACGTGGTCACCGGTGGCCGCCAACAGGCGCACCTGGTCGAGTTCGCCGCGTTCGACGAGGTCGTCGGCCCACCGAATGCGTGCCGGGTGGCTGCCCTCGCGCGCCAGGTCGCGCAGCCGCCGTCGCCCGCCGCGTTCGGTGAGCACGTCGGCCAACCTGACCTCGGCGGTGGAGCTCTCCCGTTCGGTGACCAACCGGTGCAGCGCCTCCACGTCACCGCGCTCGGCGTACAACTCGACGAGGTTGTGCAACTCCACGCTCTCGTCCAGGCGCCGCCCCTGGGGGTCTCCGCCCTGCCCCGCCGCCCCGTACAGGCTCTGGACGTGCGCGGTCAGCCGGGCGATCTCGACGTCGTCGGCGAGGTGGTCGCGAACCAGGGGGTGATGGAACCACCAGGCCGACCCGTGTCCGCGCACCAGGCCTGCCTCGCCGAGCCGGTCGACGAATCGGTCCAGCCGCAGGGGCAGCCGCCCGCGCGCGGCCAGGAGCAGGTGGCTCACCCGGAAGCGGAACCAGGGCCACAGCCCGAACGGGTGGGCACAGGTGAGCGCGCACACCAGGAACGCCGAACAGGCGACCGACAGGGGACCGGCCACGCTCGGGACGGCCCAGGCGGCGACCGCGAAGCACACCCCGCCGAACAGACCGAACCCGAGACCGAGCCGCAGGGCGGCGGCCGGCGCGTCGCCGGGACCGACGTCGATCGGAGGACCGTTGCGGGGCCGGTTCAGCAGGCCCTGGACGAACCCGAGCACGACACCGAACAGGGCACCCAGCAGCGGCCCCATCGTCCCGCCGACCACCGCGACGCCGACGAGGGTTCCGTACGTCAGGGCCGAGAGCGCGTGCGCGGGGCGATCCCACTCCATCCCCCGGGTGTTGTCCTTCGGGTGCCCCTCCGTGCACAGGTCGGTGTTGCGCCACAACGGGGAGAACACGCCCAGGGCACCGAGGACGAGGAGCGCGGCCAGCGCGATCGGAGACTCGGGGGAGGCGCCGACGGCGCCCGTGCCCAGGACCGGGGCGGCGAGCGCGGCGATGGTCACCGCCGTCAGGGCGGGCAGCAGGGCGTGGGTGAACCACCGGGGCACCAGCCCGACGTGCATGCGCCACCAGTGGAAGCGCTGCCGCCCGGTGAAGTACAGGTGGTAGGCCAGGTGCGCCGCCCACCCGCGGGCGCGCCCCGGGTCGATGTCGTCGTCATCGAAGGCCTGTCGGAGGCGTTCGTGGACCAGGTGGCGCAGCGGGGAGGAGCGTTCGGCGACCTCCGCCAGTTCGGCCGGTTCGGTGCCCGGTGAGCGATGGACGACGCGGGCCAGGTCCAGGGCCAGGGGCGAGCGCAACGCGTGGGCGAGGGGGCCGCGGCGGTGGTGTTCGAGCCGCTCCACGACCGGTGCCCACCGGGGCTCGTCGACGGCGATGCCCGGGGCGGGTTCGGTGTCGGTGAGGAGGTCGAGCGCTTCGGAGGGCTCGACCGGGGCGAGCGTGATCCGGGCGAAGCCGGGCAACGCGTGGGGCGAGAGCCGTTCGAGGGCCGCGAACTCCCGTGTGCGACAGGTGAGGACCACAGGGGCGCCGAGGGCGCCGAAATCCTCGATGGCGGCCAGGGCGGTGGGACGCCAGGCCGGTCGGACCCGGTCCAGGCCGTCCAGAACCACGAGGACGCGCCCTTGGTGGATGAGCGTGTGGAGTTCCCGCTCCGAGGGCGGATCGGTGCCGGGATGGAACCCGCGACGGGTGGTCCGGGCGGCGTGCAGGGCCACGTCCTCGTTTGCCTCGGGGTTCCAGACACCCAGGTCCAGGACGAGCGCGTGCCGTTCGGGGTCGCGTCGGGCGAGCCGTCGGGCCAGGGTGGTGGCCAGGTAGGACTTGCCGGAGGCGGGTTCGCCCAGCACGAGCAGGTGGGGACGATCGAGGTCCTCGAACACGGCGTCGATGTCGTGGAGGGAACCCTCGCGGGCGGATTCGTCCGGAGAGGTGAAGACGGAACGGAGCGGGTGGGCCGGTGCGGGCCCGGGATGGTGCGGCCCGAGGCCTTCCGGCTCTCGTGGGCGGTCGTCGGTATCGGCACCGGCCCGCGGCGACCGGCGCGGGCCCACGACGGCCCAGGCCGTGTAGGCCGCCACCGCGGCCGCGGCGACCCACACGGCGGGTTCGCCACCGGGTGTGATGGCCTCCCCCTCCAAGAGGAAGGGGCCGGCCGTGAGGACACCCGCGAGGATCGCGCCGAAGGCGATCCGGGTCTTCTTCCCCGCTTCGCGCATGGGGCACATTATGTACCGATCGAGGCGACCCTATCGGGGTGGTTCCGATTATTGGTCGCACAATCGCGACCTAGCGTGGTGCGGAGGTCATGGGTGGGACTTCTGGGGCGCGAGTTCCCTTTTCGGCGGTGGACGATGCTTCGTCCGAGGACGTTTCGGACTCAGCACTCCGGTGGAAAGTCGTCGGGGCTGATGACGGTTCCCTCGTCGCTTTCGTGGGTGCCCAGGAGCACCCCGTCCTCGGCGGCCAGGGTGTCGGTGTCGAAGCGCAGGGACGCGATGTCGTTCTCCCGGTCGTCCTCCGCCCCCTTCGCCGAGGTCACGCCCAAGGTGTACTCGGTGTCCGCGCCCTCGGGGACGACCCGGTAGGCGGGAGCCCCTGATTCGTCGGTGATGTCCCAGGCCTCGCCGGGGGCGGACAGGTCCACCTCCACCGGGCTCTCCGAGAACTCCTCGTTGGCGGTCAGCCGCCACCGGTGATCCTCCGAGGACAGGTCGATGCGCGCGGGAGGGCTCTCCCCGCACCAATCGATCAGGATGACGGGGAAGTGGTGGCGGGCGGAGAAGTGGCCGGTGGCCACGGCCCCCACGGCACCGCCGTCGGCGCCGCACGAGGTCAGCAGCAGGGCGGTCAGCGGCAGGGCGGCCAGTCGTGGTGTGGTGGCTCTGTCGATGGCGGACATGCCGCGATTGTGCCAAGGTTCGTGCCCCCGAGGTGGGCCGGTTCCGGCGCGCGGTGCCGCCCTCGCGAGGGAGAGCACAGGTCAGGGTGGGCCTGGGTGCCGTTCGTGATGTGGGGTCGGCTTCGGCGTGTCTTCCGGAGACCTTCCCGGCCATGCCCTTCCGTGTGCCCGGGGAAGACGTGAACGAGAAAAGGATATTCGGTATTTTGTGGGTCGAATGTCCAATAATTCGGACTGAGTGGTCCGATGTTCTGATCCGGTCGATCGGAGCGTTATCGAAAGGTCGCGTGAAGTTTTGTCTCGGTGATCGAGTCTCCTGTCAGGTCACGCCTCGGATTCGGATTCGTCCGCCTCTTGACCCTGATCGACCTGGATGCGAAAGATGGCACCGCAGTCAACTTCTGTGATGTGGGACACGAGGGGCGGGAAGCGGTCGTGGGACGGCCCGCCTCTACGAGAGGACAACTCATGCGTGCACGAGGGTGGTCGGTCGCGGCGGGGGCACTGGGTCTGGTGCTCATGGCTTCGGCGTGTGGCGACGGCGGTGATGGCGGCGGTGCCCAGGTCGAAGTGTTCTCCTGGTGGACCGGCGGCGGCGAAGAGGCGGGCCTGAACGCCCTCATCGAGCAGTTCGAGGAGGACAACCCCGACGTCGAGTTCGTCAACGCGGCGGTGGCCGGTGGTTCGGGCACCAACGCCCAGGCGGTCCTGGAGGGGCGCCTGCAGAGCCAGGACCCGCCGGACTCCTTCCAAGGACACGCCGGAGCCGAACTCCAGGACTACATCGAGGCCGGATACCTGGCCCCGATGGACGACTTCTTCGACGAACAGGGGCTGCACGACGCGCTTCCAGACCAGCTCGTCGAACAGATCACCTACGACGGGTCCGTCTACTCGGTGCCGGTGAACATCCATCGCTCCAACGTCATGTGGTTCAACCCCGGGGTGCTGGAGGAGGCCGGGGTGGACGCCCCGCCCGAGACCCTGGACGAACTCCTCGAAGCGCTGGAGGCGGTCTCGGAGGAGACCGACGTCATCCCCATGGCGGTGGGCGCGCAGTGGACCGTCTCCCATCTGCTGGAGTCGGTGCTGCTGGCCTCGCTGGGCCCCGAGGGCTACAACGCGCTGTGGGAACCCGGCGCCTCCTGGGACACCCCCGAGGTCGCCGACGCCCTGGGCACCTTCGAGGAGATCATGGAGTACACCCAGGAGGAGTCGGCGGCCGAGGACTGGCAGGAGGCGGCGCGTCGCGTCTCCGACGGCGAGGCCGCCTTCAACATCATGGGGGACTGGGCCGCCGGTTACTTCGACGAATTGGGAGCGCTCCCCGGCGAGGACTACGACTGGGCCGCGTCCCCGGGCACCGACGGCACCTACATGTGGCTCTCCGACAGCTTCACCCTGCCGGTGGGGGCGCCCAACGAGGAAGCGGCGATGACCTGGCTGGAACTGGTCGCGAGCCAGGAGGGCCAGGACACCTTCAACCCGCTCAAGGGTTCGATCCCCGCACGCGAGGACGCCGACCCGGCCCGCTACGCCGACAGCCCCTACCTGGAGTCGGCGCTGGAGGAATGGCAGTCCGGCCCCGAACTCGCGGGCTCCTTCTGGCACGGCGTGACCGTCGGCAATCGCTGGAAGAACGACATCGACACCGCCGTCGGCCTGTACCTCGGCGACGGTGACACCGAGGCGTTCAACGCCGCACTGAACGAGGCCGCGCAGTCCGAATGAGCAACTCGAACAACCCGCCCGGGGTCGCACCGCGCGACCCCGGGCGCACCACCGCGCCCGCGCGCCCGAGCAGGGTCCGTCGGGCGTTGACCCGTGCCCGCACCTGGCTGCCCGGACTCCTGCTGGTCTCCCCGTCGATCCTGCTCATCGGGGTGTTCGTCTACGGCATGATCGGGTGGAACACCCGGTTGGCGCTCAGCGACAAGCACGCGCCGATCCAGGACGGGGAGTTCGTCGGTCTCGTCAACTTCGTGGCCCTGTGGCAGGAGGCCCGTTGGCCGGCGGCCGTGGGCAACGCGATCGTCTTCACCGTGGTCTTCGTCGGCGGCGCGCTGTTCATGGGCTGGCTCCTGGGGCTGCTCCTGGACAAGGGCATCCGCGGCGAGGCGGTCTTTCGCACCCTGTTCCTGGCACCGATGGCGGTTTCCTTCATCGCCACCGGTGTGGTGTGGCGCTGGCTGATGAACCCCGCGCCCGCCGAACGCGCCACCGGGCTCAACGCGCTGTTCGTCCACTTCAACCTGGACTTCCTGGTCAACGACTGGTGGACCGCGCCGGACCTGGGCATGGCGGCCATGGCGCTGCCCGCGATCTGGCAGTTGGCCGGGTACATCATGGCGTTGTTCCTGGCCGGCTTCCGCGGTGTTCCCGAGGACCTGCGCGAGGCGGCCCGCGTCGACGGATGTTCCGAATGGGGCGTGTACCGGCACGTGGTCATGCCCCAACTGCGGCCGGTCCTGCTCAGCGCGATCATCATCCTGGGCCACATGTCGTTGAAGGTGTTCGACCTGATCATCGCGATCGCCGGGCAACAGATCATCGCCGACGTCCCGGCCGTGTACATGTGGGCGATGGTCTTCGAGGTCCGTGACCCGGCCAAGGGAGCCACCATCGCCTCCTACCTGTTGTTCGCGGTGGCGGTGTTCGTCATCCCCTACCTGGTGTGGACCGTGCGCAAGGAACGGAGCGAGGGCCGATGACCCAGAGCGCACCCGAACGGGTGATCGCGCCCGGAGGCGGGGTCGCCGGCACCACGCGGCGCGGACAGGCGGTCAAGTTCACCGTCCTGTTCGCCCTGGCGGTGCTGTTCCTGCTGCCGATGTACGTACTGCTGGTGACCGGGTTCAAACCCTTCGAGGAGGCCACCGCGGCCCGGGCCTGGTCGCTGCCGCAGGTCTGGAGCGTCGAGGGATGGGCCACGGCCTGGGAGGCCCTGGCCCCGGGGATGTACAACAGCGTCCTGGTGGCGGTGCCCAGCGCCGCCATCTCGGCGGTGTTGGGCTCCATGAACGGGTTCGTCATGGCGCGCTGGCGGTTCCCCGGCGCGGACACGGTGTTCACGCTGTTCCTGTTCGGGATGTTCATCCCCTACCAGGCGGTGATGATCCCGCTCCAACAGATGTTGGTGAGCGCGAACCTCATGGGCGGGGTGCTACCGCTGATCCTGGCGCACACCGTCTACGGCATCCCGATCTGCACGCTCATCTTCCGCAACTACTACGCGAGCATCCCCCAGACGCTCATCGAGGCGGCCAGGGTGGACGGCGCGGGCATGTTGCGCACCTACGCGTCGGTGGTGCTGCCGGTGTCGGCGCCGGCCTTCGCGGTCACGCTGATCTGGCAGTTCACCTCCGCCTGGAACGACTTCCTGTTCGCGGTCTTCCTCACCGGTCCCAACAGCTGGCCGGTGACGGTGCAGCTGAACAACGTGGCCGGGTCGATGGTGGTGCCCTACAACCAACAGATGGCGGCGGCGGTCCTGGCGTCGCTGCCGACGTTGATCGTCTACCTGGTCCTAGGCCGCTACTTCATGCGCGGTCTGATGGCCGGGGCGCTCAAGGGCTGATCCACGCACGGGCGTCGTCTCCGATCACGGGAGGCGACGCCCGTTGTCCTTTTCGGTGGAAAAAAGGGGAATGTGAATTCCCGTGTTCGTGCCATTGTGGTTTTATTCGTCGCTGATCGGTGGACCGAAACCGTCCGTTCGAGTATCGGTCTTGCGCGGGACCCCTGCTTCGGAGAAGATCTTCCTGATCATCCTCCGTGTCGCGCGTGAGGGAGGGGATCGTTTCCGTGAAACGTGCACGAAATGCGAAAGGAAGGTGGAATGAGGATTCCTTCCGCCATGGCCGCGCTGGTTCTGGGGAGTCTCGTTCTGGGTGCGGCGCCGGCTCACGCCGCCACCGGTGAGGTCGTGGTCTTCACCACCGAGTTCGAGGACCTGGTGCGCTACGCCGAACCCGCGTCGGGTGACTGCGTGCGCCTCCCCGCCACCGCGCACGTCCTGGTCAACCTGACCGACACGGACGTGAGCCTGCACGCCGGACCCCGGTGCGGCGGGCCCGGGGTGACCGTGGAGCCGGACCGTGGATGGCACGCGCCGCCCAGCGGACTGTTCAGCTTCTTGGTGGCGTGACCTTCGAAACCGAAGAAAAGGGATGGAACGCACTATGAGTCCATAGCGTCCTTTGTCCCTTTGTTCTCGGCCGATTGGGTATGGGCTCCTCCGGGTTCGGGACATGAGGGTCCGTTCTCGGAATTGACGCCCTTTCCCGCAGTGCACCAAACTGGCTCCTCGTTCGATGGTTCCGTTCGTCCAGAAAAGGACGCGGGCCTACGGGAACGGAGAACGGAAAGGTGCCCTCCCTTCATGCTGCACACCCTCATCGTGGGTCTGGGGAGAGCGGGACGAGGACTGCACGCGCCGTCGCTCGCCAAGGTGCGGGCGGCGGCCCCCGCCCTGTTCGCACCCGGGCCGGTCATGGGTCACGACCCGCACGCCGCCGAGGTCGACGGCATCCTCCCGTTCTCCCGCCTGGACGACGCGGCCCGTCATCGACCACCACGGGACACCGTGGTCCACCTGTGCACCCCGCCCCGGCTGCGGGCCCGGACACTGGAGCGACTGGCCCGACTCGGCTACCGCCGGATCATCGTGGAGAAACCCCTGGCCCCGGACCTGGTGGAACTGGCCGCGATCGCCCGGCTGCGCCGCCGTTGGGACCTGGACCTGACCGTCACCACCCCTTGGTCGGCCAGCACCCTGAGCGCCCGTCTCATGGCGGTCCGCCGCTCCCACGACTTCGGAGCCCTGCGCGCCATCACGGTGTTCCAGCACAAACCCCGGTTCAGTCGGACCCTGGAATCCCCCGCCCACCCCACCGCCTTCGACATCGAGGTGCCCCACGCCCTGGCCATGGCCGTCACCCTGGCGGGCGGGGCGGACGTGGTCGCCGCCGAACTGGACGACATGGTCCTGGGCCGCACCCGGCTGCCCGGCCTGGGCGGGGCGCGGCTGGACCTGCTGCACCACACAGGTGTGCGCACCCGCATCGAATCCGACCTGACCGCGCCCCTGCGCGAGCGGCGCATCGTGCTGGAGTTCGACGAAGCCGTCCTGACCGGCCACTACCCGTGCAGCGAGGCCGACCACACCGCGCAACTGATGGTGGCGGTGCCCGGCCGGGAACCGGTCCGTTCGATCTTCGTCGACGACGCCCTGCCCGAACTCCTGCACTCCTGTTACGCCCGCTACTCCCGGCATCGACGGGAACCGGGCGAACTACCCGTCCACGTGGAGGCGGTCCGACTGCTCTCCGAGGCCAAGAACCGCTGTTCCCTCCAGCCGTACTCCCCGCACACCACACGATGGGAGGTGGCCGATGTCGTCGGCGCCTGAACGACCTCGCCTGGCCGGAATCGGTGACGAGGCCGCCCCCGGACTATCGAGTCAGCTCACCGCCGTGCGCGAGCTCGAATGGGACCTGTTGGAGCTGCGCACCCTGGACCGCGTCCCCCTCGCCTCGTTGTCCGAGGCCGACTTCGCGTCGGCGGCCGAACGCATCCGGGCGGCCGGTGTGGAGGTCGTCGCCGTCGCCGCCAAGATCGGTGACTGGTCGCGTCCCATCACCGGTGACTTCGCGCTGGACGTGGCCGAACTCGACGTACTGGCCCGACGCTGCGCGGTCCTGGGGACGCGCACGGTGCGGATCATGTCCTATCCCTCCGGCGGGTCGAACGAACCCGAGTGGCGCCGCGAGGTGCGTACCCGGGTACGTGAACTGGTCCGCCGCGCCGAGGACGCGGGACTGGTCCTGGCACACGAGAACTGCGCCGGTTGGGCCGGAGAGGACGCCGACCGTGCCCTGGACCTGATCTCCCACGTCGACAGCCCGGCGCTACGGATCCTGTTCGACACCGGTAACGGGGTCGCCCACGGCTACGACGCGGCCGCGATGCTGCGCCCGCTCGTGGAGTACGTGACCCACGTCCACGTCAAGGACGCCATCGCCGCTCCCGACGGCGAAACCGCCTACGTGGCGCCCGGGGAGGGCGAGGCCGGGGTGGAGGAATGCCTGGCGATCCTGGCCGGCCACGGCTACCGGGGCGCCCTTTCCATCGAACCCCACCTGCGTCTGCGCCCCCACCTGGGAGCCCAGGGCATCGATCCCGGTCGCGGGGAGGAGGCCGCGTTCGTCGAGTACGGACGGACCCTGGAGAAGTTGGTGGACCGGGTCTGGCGCGGGGAGGTGATCCGATGACGCTGACCGACCGGGACCACTCCCTCCTGCTGCGCTTGTTGACCACCCCCACCGCGGGCCCACTGGAGGTCGGCGCCACCGGCCCGCCTCCCCGGCTGTGGCGGGCCCAGCACGACTACGCCGAGGCCGCGGCGCGGATCGGTTTCCGCGTGGTGCGTCACGCCCCCGCCGACCACACCGACCTGAGCGTCCCCGGTGTGCCCGAAACGGTACGCGAGGCCGCGGCGGACCCCGACTTCCTGACCTGCCAGCCCAGCCTGGTCCTGCGATTGGGTCCCGACACCGTCCCACCCGAGCGCACCGTGATGTTCAACGTGCACCTGGACACCGTCGCGGGCGGGCCCCCGGCCCACTTCGACGGCGAGGTCTTCCACGGCCGGGGCGCCATCGACGCCAAGGGCCCCGCCGTGGCGCTGCTGGCCGGGGTGCGCGCGGCCGGGGAACGTTCGGCCGCCCTGGGGCGGGACAGCGCGGTGATCATCCAGGCGGTCGCGGGCGAGGAGGGCGGTGCCATGGGTGTGCTGGGCACCCGACCGCTGGTGGAACGCGGCCACGTGGGCCGCCTCAACGTGTTCTGCGAACCCACGTCCGGGCGCTTCCTCACCCGCTCGACGGCGTCGATGACCGCACGGGTGTCCGTACGCGGCGACGACGCCATCGACGATCGCCCCCACACCGGGCACAACGCCTCGGTCCTGTTGGGCTTCATCGCCCAGAGCATGGGCCGATCCCTGGACGGGCGCGCCCACGACGGGGCGGTGTGCGTGGCGGGCCTGCGCACCGGGGACCTGCACAACCGTGTCTACGGCACGGGTGACCTGCTGCTCAATCTGTCCTACGCCGAACCCGAGGCCGGTCGAGCCCTGGAGGCGGCGGTCACCGACGCGTTCGAGATGGCCCTGAAGGAGTTCACCGACCTCTTCGGCGACGGAACCCTGTTCGCCCGCACTGCGGCGGACGCCCCGCGCATCACCCGACTGACCTGGCCCAAGCGGGGCCTGCCGGTCCTGGACGACCACGATCGATGGGGCCACGACCTGTTGCGGGGGATCGGCGTGCCCACCTGGCCCGCCGACGAGGCCGCCTTCACCTGTGACGCCATCTGGATGGCGGGGATCGCCGGCACCTGCACGGTCGTGCTGGGACCGGGAGACCTGGCCGCGGACGGGGCCCACGGGGACGACGAGCGCGCCCACCTGAGCGACCTCGACGGGTTCGCCGACACGGTGGCCCGCATCCTCGCCGCCTTCACCGACGAGGCCGGCGAGCCGGACGAGACCTACGGAGGACCGTGACCACACTGCCCGCACCACCGGAACCCTCCCCGACACGAGAGAGGGTCCTGGTCGACCACGACGCCCTGCTGGACTTCCTCACGGAGATCCTCGTGGGCCGGGGCCTACCCCGAGCCCGTGCGCGCGAGGCGGCCCGCGCCCTGTGCCACGGTGACCTGACCGGGATGGACTCCCACGGCGTGGCCAACCTGGCCCGTCTCTACCTGCCCCTGCTCGACGAGGGGCGGGCCGACCCCGACGCCGAGCCCCGGGTCATCACCGACCTGGGCGCGGCCGTGCTGATCGACGCCCGCCGCGCCCTCGGGCTGTGGGCGGCCTCGGAGGCGATGGACCTGGCCGCGGAGCGGGCCGAACGCCACGGGGTCGGGCTGGTGGCGGTGCGCGACGCCACCCACCTGGGCTGCGCCGGACACCACGCGCTGCGCGCGGTCGAACGCGGCATGATCGGCGTGGTGACGAGTAACTGCGGTGGTCAGCGCATCGCCCGACCACCCGGTGGCACCGTGGCGGTCCTGGGCACCAACCCGCTCAGCGCGGCGGCACCGGCCGGTTCGCTCCCCCCGTTCCTGCTGGACATGAGCACCACGGCCGCGCCCACCGGGCGGATCCGGCAGGCGGCCCGGGAGGGGCGGTCGATTCCGGAGGGGTTGTTGCGCGACGACCGGGGCGCACCGGTCACCGATCCGGCCGCCTTCGACGCCGGCCTGGCGCACCTGATGTGGCTCGGTGGCGAGGTGGGTCGGTTCAAGGGGTTCGGGCTCGGTGTGCTGGTGGAGGTGCTCTCCGCCGTGGTCTCCGGCTCCGGCCGGGGACCCCACCCGGACGCCCTGACGGGGGACGGCGGGCCCCACGGGCGAGATGACGACATCGGCTTCCTGATGTTGGCCATCGCCCCCGACGCCTTGCGCGAGGGCGCCCGCACCGACGCCGAGGAACTGTTCGGGGTCCTGACGGACTGCGAGCCCGTCGACCCCGACCACCCCGTGCGCTACCCCGGCTGGCACGAGTACCACCTGGCGGCCGAGCGCCGTGTACGGGGCGTGCCACTGCACGTCGACCTGTACGAGGAACTGGTGGAGACGGCCCGCCTGGCCAAGATCCGAGCCCCCGCGACCCTGGAGGAGGAGCGATGAGGACGTTGCGCGTGGGAGTGGTCGGCCTGGGGGTCATCTCCCGCTTCCACCTGAGGGCGCTGGCCACCTCCCCGGACTGGGACCTGGTGGCGGTGTGCGACCTGGACCCGAACGAGGTCGCCGCGCCCCCACCCGGCGCGACCGGCTACACCGACCACGCCCGGATGCTGGCGGAGGCGGACCTGGACGCGGTCGTGGTCACCGCCCCCAACGACGCGCACGCCCGGATCTGCGCGGACGCCATCACGGCCGGGACCGCCGTGTGCGTGGAGAAACCGCTGGCCCTGGACCTGGCGGAGGGGGAGGCGTTGAGCGTCCTGGCCCGGGACCGGGGGGTGCCCCTGTTCACGGCCTTCCACCGCCGGTACAACTCCGAGTTCGAGGCGTTGCGGGAACAGGTCGCGGACAGCACGGTGACGGAGGTGACCGTGCGCTACCTGGAACGGATCGAGGAACACGCGGGACGGGACACCTGGTACCTGGACCCGGCACGGTGCGGGGGCGGATGCGTGGCCGACAACGGCCCCAACGCCTTCGACCTGGTGGAAACGCTGCTGGGTCGGACCCAGGTGTCCGGGGCGCGGGTGGTGTGCGATGAGGCGGGTGTGGACCGGTGGGCGGAGATCACGTTGACCGGTGGCACGGGCCGGGCCCGGGTGGTCCTGGACTGGTCCCACCCGGGGGAGCGCAAGGACGTTCGGGTGCGCACGGCCGACGGTCGTGAACTGACGGCGGACATGCTGGCCGACCGACCGGCCTTCAAGGAGTCGCTGTGGCACGAGTACGAGGGCGTGGCCGCCGATTTCGCCCGACGGGTCCGTCAGGGCCGGGTCGAGGACGGGGGCGGGACGTCCGCGTTGCGGTTGGTGGGCCAGACCTACCTCGCGGCGGCCGACGGAGAGCGGGTGGGGCGGTGAATCCGCACGAGGACGGGGCCAAACGGGAGGTGGCCGCGACCCTGGTCAAGGTGCTGAGGCATCGCAGGACCGAACGGGGGATGCGGTTGGAGCCGTTCGCGAGCCGGTGCCTGCGCGCGGGCGAGGTCCACGAACTGGTCGCCACCGAGCACACCGAGACCGCCGAGGGAACCCGGATCGACCGGGTCGGTTTCCTGGGGTTCGCCGAGATCACCGCGGCCGGGGTCGTGGATCGAGGGGACCAGGTGTGGATCGGCCCGCGCCGGGTGGGGGTGGTGCTGGGGTTCGACGCCTGCCACACGCCCAACCACTACAACGTGCTGATCCACGCCTCCCCGATGCCCACCGGAGGCGACCTGGGGTTGTGCCCGAACGAGCCCGTGGTGTTCCGGCAGGGGAGCGCGGACATCGTCGCCGAACTTTTCTCCACACCATACATAAACAATGTCGGAGAATGTCCGATATAAAATTAGAGTAGTCTCGGTGGTTTTCCCTGTGGGGTCATTGTCGGGCGCTCGATATTGGTAGGCTTCGAGTCGAGGGGGCGATTCAAGAATCGCCTTTATATTCCCCGCCCGGGGAGCTCCTTGTTTTCTCGCATTCATTATTGAAGGAGAACAGATGACGACTGCCGTCAAGGCCAACGACCGTCTCGAAGAGCGCTTCCGTCTCTGGGACCACAACAGCAACGGCGTGATCGAGCGCTCGGACTTCGAGCAGGAGTTCGAGGGCATCATCGAGCGCTTCGGCGTCGACGCCTCCGCGCCCGGTGCCGCCGCCCTCCGGGCCGCCTACCAGGGCCTGTTCGACCGTCTCGCGCAGGCCGCGGGTACCGAGGAGATGTCCAAGGAGGACTTCATCCGGGCCGCCGAGAGCGAGATCGTCAGCAGGGGCGACGCCGGCTTCTCCGAGGTCCTGCAGCCGACCATCCAGGCGATCACGACCATCATCGACACCGACGGTGACGGCGAGATCAGCCCGGTGGAGATGCAGCGGTGGTTCTCCGCCATCGGCCTGACCCCGGAGCAGTCCGACGAGGCCTTCCGTGAGATCGACACCGACGGTGACGGAACCCTCACGGTCACCGAGCTGGTCGCCGCGGTCCGCGACTACCACCTCGGCAAGAACGACATCCCCCTCCTGGGAGTCTGACACCCCCGCGGCGTCGACCCCCTTCGGTCCGGCCGCGTCCCGCGCGGCCGGACTCCGCCCCAAGGAAAAATGACATGAAGACGACATTCTCCTCCCCGGCCCCCAGAGAAAGGGGCGGGGAGCACACGGGTGTGCCCTTCTTCGACCAGTCCGAGTCCTTTCGAAGACTGTGGCCGGAGATCGAACACCAC
Organism: Nocardiopsis sp. NPDC006832; assembly: GCF_040635885.1. Taxonomy (NCBI): domain Bacteria; kingdom Bacillati; phylum Actinomycetota; class Actinomycetes; order Streptosporangiales; family Nocardiopsidaceae; genus Nocardiopsis; species Nocardiopsis sp. NPDC006832. The sequence goes on from NZ_JBEYLC010000026.1 coordinate 55,426, forward strand.
TGTGTCCGCGTCATGGACGACGGTAAATTCTCCCACGGCGCCATGGTCGCCGAATTCGAGCGCGCCCTGGAGGATTTCACCGGCGCCCGACACGTCGTCGGCGTCAACTCCGGAACCGACGCCCTCGTGCTGTTGCTGCGCGCCGCCGGGCTGAGCCCCGGCGATGAGGTGATCGTCCCCGCCTACACGTTCGTCGCCACCGCCACCGCCGTGGTGCACGCCGGTGGCGTCCCCGTCTTCGCCGACATCGAGGAGCACGGCTACGGCATCGACCCCGACTCCGTCGAGGCCGCCATCACCGAGCGCACCCGCATGGTCATGCCCGTCCACCTCTTCGACCGTCTCGCCGACATGGACGGTGTGGGCCGCGTCGCCCGCGCCCACGGGCTCACCGTGGTGGAGGACAGCGCCGAGGCCATCGGTATGCGCGCGAACGACGTACACGCCGGCCTGCTCGGCGCCGGCGGTGTGCTCTCCTTCTTCCCCACCAAGACACTGGGGGCCATCGGCGACGCCGGTGCGCTGCTCACCGACGACGACACCATCGCCGAGACCGCTCGGATGCTGCGCCACCACGGCCGGTCCGGGCGCACCCTGGCGGCGTTCCCGGGGATCTCCAACCCGACGGTCGTCACCGGCGGCAACAGCAAGATGGACGACATCCAGGCCGCCGTGCTGCTGGCCAAACTCGCCCGCCTGGACGTGGACATCGCCCACCGCGCCGCGCTCTCGCGCCGCTACGACGACCGGTTGCGCGAACTGCCGGGGGTGCGGGCCGTCCCCGGCGACACCCCCTCCCGCCCCGGCGAGGAACGCGTGGTCTACGTGTACCTGATCGAGGTGGAGGACCGCGACGGCCTCGTCGCCCACCTGACGGCCGCGGGCATCGACACCGAGGTCTACTACCCGCGCCCGCTGCACCTGCAGCCGTGCTTCGACGATCTGGGATACCGGCCCGGCGACCTGCCCCGTGCCGAGTCGGTGTGCGGGTCGGCCGTGGCGCTACCGCTGTACGCCGACCTGACCGGGGACCACGTCGACCGGGTCTGCGACGAGATCGAACACTTCCTCACCGGGAGGACGCGATGACCGTCACCGCCGAACAGACCATCCCCTTCTTTCCGGCCGACCTGTTCGAAGCCGATCGCGAAGCCCTGCTGGGGGCGCTGCATGAGGTCGGTACCGACCCCGAGCAGAAGTTCATCCTGGGTCGGCGCACCGCGCGGTTCGAGGACGCGCTGCGCGCCCGCCTGGGGGCCTCCGACGTCGTGGCCTGCTCCAGCGGCACCTCCGCCCTCACCCTGATCCTCTCCGCCATGGGCATCGGGCCCGGTGACGAGGTCGTCGTGCCCGCCTTCGGGTGCGCGCCGCTGGCGAGCACGGTCCTGTCCCAGGGCGCGACCCCCGTGTTCGCCGACATCGACCCCCGCACGCTGACCATGGACCCCGAGCACGCGGAGGCCCTGGTCACCGACCGGACGCGGGCGTTGATGCCCGCGCACATGTTCTCCGTCATGGCCGACATGCCGCGTCTGCGCGCTCTGGCCACCAAGGTCGGGGTACGGCTCGTGGAGGACTCCGCGCTCGCCCAGGGAGGCGTGCTCGCGGGCCGTCCGGCCGGCCGGTGGGGCGACGCCGGTGTGTACTCCTTCGTTCAGGTCAAGGTCTTCGGGATGCCGGGTGAGGGCGGCGTGGTCCTCACCGACGACACCGACCTCGCCGAACGGGTGCGTATGTCGCGCAACCACGGTCAGGACGGCCGCAACCGCTTCCTGCACCACCACGTCGGCCACAACAGTCGCTTCGACGAGGTGATGGCCGCCTTCCAGCAGCACCGCCTGGCGGGCCTCACCGAACGGATCGACCGCCGCACCGCGATCTGTTCGTACTACTCCGAACGCCTGGCCGACCTGGCCGACGCCGGGATCGTCGCGCCGCCCGTGGGCGGGGACGGCCGATTCCCCTACGTCTACACGCTTCTGTGCGAGGACCGTGAGGGACTGCGCGACCACCTGGCCGCCGAAGGGGTCGCCGCCCACGTCTACTACCCGCGGATCCTGCCCGAACAGCCGGCCTTCGCCCCCCACGCCCGACCCGACGGAACCTGGCCCCGGGCACGGGAGGCGGCTCGCCGCAACATCTCCCTGCCCCTGTACCCGCACCTGAGCGACGCCCGCGTCGAACACGTGGTCGAGGCCGTTCGGTCGTTCGTCCACACGCGGAACCGCTGACGGGACCCACCCCCACAGGAGGCCCCTCCGATCGGAGGGGCCTCTCCGCGGACATGCTCCGGAGCCCACACCAGCAAGAAGGAGGCAGGGGCGCCCTCCCCGGCCCACGCCGGAGTGGTCGCCCCGAGAACACGATGACCGACCAAGTGAGCGCGCCCTCCGAGTCGCCCACCCCCGAAACCCTCACCGGTTCGGCGGCCCCGCCAAGGCCCACCCTGGGGACCTACGCCCGGCTGGCCAAGCTCGACATCGTCGACTACTACATCGGTCTGCCGTTGGTGTTCGCCCTGACGCTGCCCCTGTTGGGCATGCGCGTCGACACGATCGGGTTCCTCCTGCTGATCCTGGTCGCCGAGATCGCGGTGGTGGCCGCCATGGTCGCCTTCGACGACGTCACCGGCCACCGGGACGGTTCCGACGCCGCCAACTACGGTTCCGACGCGGCCCGCCGCCGACTGGCCCGCAAACCCCTGGTCGCCGGGACGCTCACCGAGCCCCAGGCACTGCGCTTCGGGCGGGTGGCGACCGTCGCGAGCGTCGCCCTGTGGACCCTGGTGGTGGCGCTGGCCCCGCACCGGCCGCTGTGGGCCGTCATCGGCGCCGCCCTGTGCCTGGTCGCGTCGGTCCAGTACTCCTGGGGACTGAAGATCAGCTACCGGGGTTTCCAGGAGATCTTCCTCGTCGGCCTGGGCGTGGGGTGGATCCTGGTGCCCTACGGGCTGCTCATCGGGCACGTCGACGGGTTCGTCGTCGTCCAGGCGTTGATCTTCGGTGGCGGCCCGATGATCTTCGGCCTGTACTCCAACACCAACGACGCCGACGGGGACCGGGCCGCCGGACGGATCACCGTCGCCACGATGGTCTCGCCGCGCGTCAACTCGATCTTCATCATCGCGCTCACCGCGGTGGAGACCCTGCTGGTCACCGCATCGCATCTGGTCGGCATCGCGCCCTGGTGGTTCCCCCTCGCCCTGCTGCCCGTCATCGCGCTGCGCGTGACCCAGCTCTTCATCGGGTTCGTCCTCGGCGACATCCTGCGGGCGCGACGCATGGCCATCCACACCCACCGCGTCACGGTCGTCCTGCTCATCGGCGCCAACCTGATCGCCGCCTTCCTCATGGGGGCGTCGTGAACACACCGATCGACGTGGCGGTGGTCGGCGCCGGTCCCGCCGGGTTGGCGACGGCGCACCTGTTGGCCGGGGCGGGGCGCGGCGTCCGGGTCCTGGAGTCCGCCGACGCCGTGGGCGGACGGACACGCACCCTGCGCACCGAGGGCCACCTCATCGACACCGGCGCCGAGATGATTCCGTCGGCCGACGCCTACCCGGCGACCTGGCGGCTCATCCGGGCGATGGGGCTCGACGGCGACCCCGAGGCGATCCCCCTGGTACGCGACGCCCTGTCGGTGAGGTGGAGGGGGCGATCCCATCGGCACGCGGGGCGCCCCCTGGGATTGCTCACCGGGATGGGCCTGTCCCCGCGCGCCCGCTGGGACCTGGCGCGTCTGCAACTGAGCCTGGGCCGGGCGGGCCTGGACCCCGAGCACCCCGAGAGGGCCGGGCCGGGGGAGACGACCATCGCCGACCTGCTCCGCCCTCATCACCCGCAGTTGCGCGAACGGCTGTTGGGTCCCCTGGCGGCGGGGTTCTTCGGCTGGCCCGCGGACCGGGCGGTGGCCGCGCCCTTCGCCGCACACCTGGTGGCCTCCGGAAGCACCGCGACCTGGCGCACCTACCGGGACGGGATGGACACCCTTCCCCGGGCCCTGGCCGCCCGGCTCGACGTGCGCACCGACCACCCGGTCACCGCGGTGGCCCCCGGCCCGGACGGGGTACGCCTGGACTCACCGCGAGGCGCGCTCACCGCACGGGCGGTCGTCCTGGCCGTGCCCGCCCCCGTCGCCGCGCGCCTGTACCCGGACGCGCCCACGGTCGAACACGAGTACCTGGCGGCCTGTGGGTACGCGCCGATGCTCCGACTGTCCCTGATGTTGGACGCCCCACTGTCCCCGCGCGGTGCCCGCCGAGGCTTCGCCCACCTGGTGCCCGACGACCCCCTGATCGGGGTGGTCACCATCGACCACGCCAAACATCCCGGACGGGCGCCGCGGGGGCGAGGCCTGATCTCGCTGATCGCCACCCCCACGGCGGCGCGGGACCTGCTCGACGCCCCCGACGAGGAGGTGACCCGGCGATTCCTGGCAAGGGTCGAACGCTACCTGCCCGGTGCGGGGGCGCGCGTGCGCGGGGCGGTCACGCACCGTTTCCGGCACGGTCTGCCCCTGCCCGAACCACGAACGATGTCCGCGCGCCCCGCCTTCGTCGACCGTCCCCTGGCGGCCGTCGACTACGCGGGGGACTGGATCTCCTCTCGACCCTGCAGTGAGGGGGCGGTGGCGTCGGCTTACACGGCGGCCGAACGCGTCTTCGCCTTCCTCACCGCGACCCGCGAACCCACTCCGATCGAGGCAACGTGATACCGAGCAAACCCATCCACCTGGGCACCCTCTTCGACGACCTGACCATGCGCGGGTCCACCACCGCCGTGCGCCTGAGCCGGCCCCTGGACATCGCCCCGGAAGCGGGCGTCGAACTCGACGTGCCGGGTGCCCGCACCCTGGTCCATCGGATCTGTGGATGGTTCGCCCAGGCCGGGGTCCGATCGGGCGACCGCGTCGCCATCGCCAAACGCAACCACTGGGACTACGTCCTGCTCGCCTGCGCCGCCGCGCGCATGGGAGCGGTTCCCGTGTCGCTGTCGGCCCACCTGGCGCCGTCGGCCCTGGCGACCCTGCTCCGGAGGTCGGAACCGGCGCTGCTGGTCACCGACACCGCCCTGCTGCTCGGCGCGAGGGACGCCGGACACGACCCCTCGCTCCACGCCGCCCGGACCCTGGTGGTGGACGGGGACGTCGAGGGCGCGCTCACCCTCGACGACGTGCGCGGGGGCACCGCGCCCCCACCGCGCCGCCCGCACCTGGACGCCCCACTGACGATCATGCACACCTCCGGCACCACCGGTGTGCCGAAACTGGCCGTGCACTCCACCCGAACCCTCATGCGCAGGTTGGCCGGGTTCGAATCCCACCGGTGGCCGATCCTGGGCAGCCGCCGCGACGACACCGTCACCTCCTCGATCTCCTTCGCCCACGGCCGCGCCCTGGCCTGGACCGCCGGGGTGCTGTGGCTGTTCCCCGACGCGCTCTCGGCGATCACCTCGCCGGACCTGGAGGAAGCCGGGCCCGCGCTGCGCCTGCACCGACCCACCGTCCTGGAGGCCCAACCCGCGACCCTGGCGCGCTGGCAGCGCCACCTCGGCCAGGAGGGACCACGGGAGGGGCTACGACGGGTGCGGCTGTTCGTCAGCACCTTCGACGCCGTGCACCCCTCCACCGTCCGCACGTTCCTCGACGCCAGCGAACGCCGGTTCCCGGTGTGGATGCAGGGATGGGGCCAGAGCGAGACGGGACCGCTGACCTTCCGCTTCTTCACCCGCCGGTCGCTGTCCCGACGTCAGGGTGTCGGCGCCACCACCCGCGACCTGGGGCGACCGATCCCGGGCCGGACCCGGTTGCGCGCCGTGGACCCCCGCACCCTGCGCCCCCTCCCGGCCGGGGAGGAGGGCCTGCTGTTCTGTCGTACCGAAGCCCTGTGCCTGGGCTACGTCGGGGAGGAGGGGCGCTGGCGGGACAAGCTCGTGGGCTCTTGGTGGAACACCGGCGACATCGGCTCCATCGACCGCACCGGCGCGGTCCGCTTGGTGGACCGTGAGGTGGACGGCCTGACCGAGGGAGGTTGCCTGGAGATCGAGGACGTCGTCGACGAGCGACTCCCCCGGGTACTGGAATGCGTCGTGCTCGGCGTCGCCGAGGGGCCGCCCGTCCCGGTGTTGGCCACCGAGGACGGGACCCTGGACCCGGGGGAGTGGAAGAAGGCCGTCGAGGACCTGCCGACGATGGCCGACCCGATGGTCCTCACCTGGGACGAACTGCCGTGTACCGGGACCGGCAAGGTACGGCGGGGCGCGTTGCGGGAGAAACTGGGCCTGTCCTTCGGAGGCCGTGGGACGGGGCGGTGGACGTGACCGCGACGGCGGCCGTCGCGGCACCGTTGACGGGGACCATGGTGCGGGCCGTGGGCGACACGGTGCCGGTACGCGTGGCGATCTCCCGGTTGCGGGAACTGGGCTGTGCGGTCGAACGGGTGGGCGAGGCCCCGCCCGACCCCGGGTCCGCCGGACGGATCGACCTGCTCCCCGGCCCCGCAGGCCCCGCGGGACCGCCCGCGGGCTGCGACATCACGTGGTCGACCTCCTCGGTGCCCCTGTACGGCGAACGCGACGTCCAGGCCGCGTGCGGTCTGGCCCACCTGCACGGCCGTGCGCGGGGCCGCGACCGGTTCCTGCCGATCGACTACGCGTCGGTGTGCGCGGGCGTGCTCGCGGTGCAGGCGGTGCTGGCGACGAAACTGACCCTGGAGCGCGGTGGACCGGCGCTGCGGGGGTCGGTGTCGGTGGCCGGGGCGGCGTTGATGGCAGTCGCCCCCTACGTCGCCGAGGCCACCGCGACACGGGGGACACCGCCGCAAGAGCACCCGGGGCAGGCACCGCCGTTCCGTTCCTCGGACGGGGTCCGCTTCGAGGTCGAGACCCTCGATCCCGAGGCGTGGCTCCTGTTCTGGCGGACGTCGGGCGCACCCATGGAGGCGATCGCCGCAGGGTGGGCACCATTCCAACGACGCTTCGCCACCGCGGTGTGTCCGCTGCCCGAGGCGCTGTTCGACACCCTCGCCGCACGGTCGTTCGCGGTCGTGCGCGACATCGCCCGAGAGTGCGCGGTGGGGGCCGTCCCCTTGCGCTCACCGGGGGAGAACACCGAGGAGGGACCTTCCTCACCCGGCCGACTACGCGACCTGGACGCGATGCCCGGCACGCCCCTGCCCTCGTGGCCGGGCAACGGGACCGCGCCCCTGTCCGGGCTGCGCCTGGTGGAGGCCACCAACCGGGTCCAGGGCCCCTTGGCGGGGCTGGCGCTGACCCTATTGGGCGCCGAGACGGTGCGCGTCGAACCGCCGGGCGGTGATCCCATGCGCGGGGTGCCACCCCTGGCGGGAGGGGTCTCGGCCCGCTTCGCCGCGTTCAATCGGGGCAAGGACGCGGTCGAGTGCGACCTGAGGAGCACCGAGGGCCGTCGCGCGGCGGGCGAGTGGGCGGCGCGGGGGCACGTTCTGCTCTACAACTGGCCACCCGGCCGGGCCGAACGGTTCGGGCTGGGCGTCGACGACCTCACGGCTCGTGCCCCGGGTCTGGTGCACATCCACGCCGAGGGTTGGGCCGGTGAGGAACCCGACCCGGGGGCTCCGGCCACCGACTTCTCGATCCAGGCCCACGGCGGGATCGCCCACCTGCTGGCCGACGACGACACCGGCCCTGCTCCCTCCCTGGTCACCCTCACCGACGTGCTCGGCGCCCTGCTGGCGGCCGAGGCCGCCCTGGCCGGACTGTTGCTACGTGCCCGCACGGGTGCCGGTGTCGCCGGCCGCACGGCGCTGGTCGACGCCGCCCGCCTGCTCCGGTGGGCCGGTCGCGGCCGTGCCGGTTCGACCGGGCACGGCACGCCGCCGGTCGCGGACCCGGAAACCGTCGCCCGGAACTTCCCCGAGGCGTTCACCCGGGAGCACGGGGTCGCCCTGCCCCGCGCGCCCTGGACGTTCGCGCCCCTGGACGGGGAGGCGCCGCGATGACCTGGACCTCCTCGGCGGGCATGACCCTGCCCGACCTCGTACCCGCCGGCCTCCGTGAACGATGGGTCCAAGAGGGGACATGCCCGGGACGGGACCTGTACTCCCTGTTCCTGGACACCGTGCGTGCGGACCCCGGGCGCGAGGCGATCGTGGACGCCCACGGCGCCCTGGACCGCGCGGGGCTGGCCGCGCGGGCCGGCCGGGCCGCCGCGGCCCTGACCGTTCACGGGTGCGGTGAACGCGACGTCGTCGCGGTGCTGCTGCCCGACGGCCGGGACGCGATCGCCGTCGAACTCGGCATCGCCGCCCTGGGCGCGGTCGCCCTCCCGATCCCCTACGGGCGCTCCCGGGCCGACGTGCTCTCCCTGGTGGAGCGGTCCCGCGCAAGGCTGGTGGTCACCGACACCGGTCGGGTCGACGACCTGGGACGGACCTCCCACTGGTGCGTCGACACCGGGGGACTGGACACGAACGGCCCGTTCGCGCACACGCCGGTTCCCGAACCGGCGCGGCCCGACTCCGACTCGCCCGCCCGCATCCTCGTCTCCTCGGGATCGGAGGGCGCACCGGGCATGGTCGCCTACTCCCACGACGCCATGGCCGGGGGACGGGGCAACTACGCGCGGGCGCTACTGGGCGGCGCCGGCCCCGTCCGAGCGCTGATCCCGGTCCCCCTGGCCTCGTCCTTCGGTTCGTTGGGCATCGTGTCCCTGATCCGGCTCGGGGCGACCCTGATCGTTCCGGGACGCTTCGATCCCGTGGCCGCGCTGCGCTCCATCGAACGCCACCGGCCCACCCACGTGATCGGCGTGCCCACGATGCTGCGCCGCATCGCCCTGGTGGAAGAGGGCGTCGATACCTCGTCGCTGCGGGCCCTGGTGGCCAGCGGGGCGCCTCTGCACCGGGACGTTCTGGACCTGTGCCGGGAGCGCTTCGGCCGGCCCGTGATCAACGTCTACGGCTCCACGGACGGGGTGAACTGCCACACCGCGCACGACCCCGACCGATGGGAACCGGGCATGGCCGGTCGACCCGACCCCGAGGTCACCGAGATCCGGGTGTGCGATCCGCGAGGGCGTCCCCTGCCGGCGGGGCGGGACGGCGAGATCCTGGCCCGGGGGCCGATGACGCCCCTCTGCCAGGTCGGCGCACCCGAACTCCACGCGCGCGGGCGCACAGCCCACGGTTGGGTCCGCACCGGCGACGTCGGGCGTCTGGACGAGGACGGCACCTTGTGGGTCGTGGACCGGCTGCGCCGCACGGTGATCCGGGGGGGTGTCACCCTCTTCCCCGCACAGGTGGAGCGTGCCCTGGTCGCCCACCCCGCGCTGGCCGAGGCGCAGTGCGTGCCCGTACCCGACCCCGACCTGGGCGAACGCATGTGCGCCTGCGTCTGCTCGCTACCCGGCGTGGATCCGCCCACGCCCCGCGAACTGATCCTCCACCTGCGCGACCGGCACGGGATGGACGTTCGGGCTCTGCCCGAACACGTGCTGTTCCTGCCCGCGCTACCGCTCGGCCCGACCGGGAAGACGTGCACCTCCACCCTGACCCGGATGGCGGCCGACGCGGTGCGAGACCGACCGACCGTACTCTCAGGAGACCCCAAGTGACACAGACCGTTCCCGCCGAAGCCGGTTACGTCTTCGACAACCACAACGAGAACGCCGGCGACCAGCACCGGTTCCTGGCCGCCGCCTACGACCCCCTGACCACCCGCAGGCTCGCCGAGACCGGGGTCGGACCCGGATGGCGCTGCCTGGAGGTGGGCGCCGGGGGAGGCGGTGTCGCCCACTGGTTGGCTCGGCGGGTCGCCCCGGGCGGTGAGGTTGTGGCCACCGACATCAAGCCCGACCACATCGCCCCCGCCGAAGGACTGCGGGTCCTGCGGCACGACGTCACCCGCGACCCGCTGCCGGAGGCCGCCTTCGACCTGATCCACTCGCGTCTGGTGCTGTTGCACCTGCCCGAACGCCTGGAGGTGTTGGACCGGTTGGTGCGCGCCCTCAAACCGGGCGGGGTACTGCAACTGGACGAATTCGACATCGACTACGGGCCGTCCCTGCTCATGCCGGACTCCGAGGCCGGGGCGCTGTACGAGAGGTTCCTGGCGGCGAAGGTCGCGCTGATGCGCCGGGCCGGCGCCGACCCGGCCTGGGGGCGCCACGCCGGTGAGGCGATGCGCCGGGCCGGCCTGGTCGACGTCGATCCGCGCCCGCACGTGGAACTGTGGGACGCCGGTTCCCCGGGCGTGCACCTCATCTCCCACCACACCCGGCACCTGCGCGACGCCTTCGTGCGCGAGGGCATGACGGACGAGGACCTCGCCCGGGTGCGCGCGCTGTTGGCCGATCCCACGTTCCGGGCCTGCTCCTGCCTGACCTACTCCGTGTGGGGGCGCAGGCCCGCGTGAGCGGGGCCGCCGGCCCCGCCGGACGCCCCGGTGTCAGCGAACGGGCGGGGTCAGCGCGGTGCCCACCCCCAAACGGTTGTAGAGGTTGATCAGACCGACGGCGGTGATGAGGGCGACCATCTCCCGCTCCGAGAGATGCTCGGCGGCCCGCGCGTAGACATCGTCCGCCAGACCGTTCTCGCCGAGCCGGGTGAGGGCGTCCACGACCTCCAGGACGGCGCGTTCGGCCTCGCTGAAGTGGTCGCCCGCCTCGCGCCAGGCGGCGACCAGGGTCACGCGTTGCGCGGACACGCCGGCCTTCAGCGCCGTGTCGGTGTGCATGTCGACGCAGAACGTGCAGCCGTTGAGCAGGGAGGCGCGGAGGTCGACCAGGGCGTGCAGTTCCTCGTCGAGGGCGGCGGCGACGGTCGCGCGAAGCCGGCCCAGGTCGGCGTGGATCTCGGGCAGGTGCTGTGCCGACTGTGCACGGGGCGTACCCAATGGGGTCATCCTCTCCTCGGAGCGTCCGGGCGGGGTGCGCCGAACAGAGGAAAACTACCAAGGGTGACGTCGTCAGTGCTGTGGGTTCGCGAAAAGGTCGCCACGGCCGGCCGAGTACACGCTCAGGTGCGTGTGGGCCAGCGAGAACAGTGGAGTGGGCACACCCAGTTCCCGGCCCCGCCCCACCAGGTCACCGACGATGTGGTCGCCCTCCACCGGGTTGTCATGGGTCAGGTCCCAGTACATGGACGTGGACGTCTCGCGTTCGGTGTCACCGATGGTCTTCTCGGCGAAGGCCCGGATGTGTTCACTCGGTGGGAACCCGGCGGCGGTGGCCACAGCCATCGCCTCGGCGAACACCGCGGCGCTGAACTCCGCGCCGCCCGGGGCCCGGTTGACCCGGCCGATGGGGGCGCGCATCAGGCAGGTCGCGGCGCCCAGACTTGCCAGGAACACCCACTTGTCCCACATCCGTTGACGGATGTCCTCGGCCGCCCGAGCGGTGAAACCGACCCCGTCCAGGGCCTTGTGCACCTGGTCGAGTCCCACCACGGGGCTCGACCCCAGCGGACCGTAGATCAGCTCGCCCATCTTGCCGACCTCGACGATCTCCCCGGCCTCACCCAGCCGGGTCATCACCATGCTCACTCCGCCGTAGACACGGTCCTCGCCGAAGCGTTCGGTGAGCACGTCCAGGTGCCGCATGCCGTTGAGGAAGGGCACCACGACGGTCCGCGGCCCCACCGCCCCGGCCAGGTCGGCCACGGCCCCCTCCAGCCCGTAGGACTTCACCGCCAACAGGACCACGTCGTACTCGGGGGTGAGCTCGGCCGCGGTGACGGCGCGCACGGGCACGCTCTCGGTCTCGCCCTCCACCGTGCGCAGCACCAGACCCCGCTCGCGGAGCACCTCGGCTCGGGCCGGTCGCACCAGGAAGTCGACGTCCCGCCCGGCCTTGACCAGCCGAGCACCGAAGTACCCGCCGACCGCCCCGGCGCCCACCACAAGGATCCTCATGCCGCTCCCACTCCGTCGAACCCGCTGAACCAGGCAAAAAGGTATGACGATGGGACACCCCACCGCAAGAGCGAATGTCCCGCCTGTGGACGACCCCGTATCAGGCGAGCCGGGCCCGTTCCGAGGTCGGAGCGTCCTGACACCTCGACCCTTGCGAACGGGGTCGGGGGGACAACAGGATGGGGTCCGTGCCGACGGCCCCGACCCTCGGGCCGCGACCTTGGGAAGAGCAGGTGCCATGACCACTTCGACCACCTCCAGCCGCGTGGACGACATCCTCCACCGCAGTGCCGCGAGAACCCCCGACCGCACCGCCCTGGTCTTCGAGGACCGTACCTGGACCTACACCGAACTCGACGACGCGGTCACCCGCGCCGCCGCCCGCCTCCTGGGCCTGGGCGCGACCAAGGGCGACCGGATCGCCGCCTACGGGCGCAACTCCGACGCCTACCTCATCGGCTACCTGGCCTGCGCCCGTGCCGGCTTGGTGCACGTGCCCATCAACTTCGCCCTCCAAGGCGAGGAACTGGCCTACCTGCTCGAACAGTCCGGCAGCGGCATGGTGCTGGCCGACCCGGCGCTGCGCTCCGCGGTGGACGGGCTGCGTGCGCGCACCGGGATCGAACAGGTGCTGGAGCTGCGCGGCGGTGCCGGATCACTGCTGGCCGACGCCACGGAGGGTCCGGTCCCGGTGTTGGACGTGGAGGTCGTCGACACCGACCTGGTGCAGTTGCTCTACACCTCCGGGACCACCTCACGGCCCAAGGGCGCCATGATGACGCACCGCGCCCTGGTCCACGAGTATCTGTCGTGCCTGGTCGCCCTGGACCTGGACGCCGACGACGACCCGCTGCACGCGATGCCGCTCTACCACAGCGCCCAGATGCACGTCTTCCTCATGCCCTGGCTGGCGGTGGGCGCCACCAACACCCTGGTGGAGGCGCCCGACCCCACCGACCTGCTGCGTCGGATCGAGACCGACCGCCACGGCGCGTTCTTCGCCGCGCCCACCCTGTGGGTCGCCCTGGCCGGCCATCCCGAGTTCACCGACCGCGACCTGTCCAGCCTGCGCAAGGCCTACTACGGGGCCTCGATCATGCCCGGACCGGTCCTGGAGAAACTCCGGACGACCCTTCCCGAACTGGGGTTCTACAACTGTTTCGGGCAGAGCGAGATCGGACCGCTGGCCACCGTGCTGCGCCCCGAGGAGCACGTCGACCGCCCCGCCTCCGCCGGACGATCCGTCCTGTTCGTGGAACTTCGGGTGGTCGACGAGCAGGACCGCGACGTCGCCCCGGGAGAGTTGGGCGAGTTGGTCTTCCGATCCCCACAGCTGTGCCAGGGGTACTGGGACAAGCCGGAGGAGACCGCCGAGGCGTTCCGAGGCGGCTGGTTCCACTCCGGTGACCTGGTGCGCGCCGACACCGAGGGCTACATCGAGATCGTGGACCGGATCAAGGACGTCATCAACACCGGCGGCGTGATGGTGGCCTCCAGGGAGATCGAGGACGTGCTCTTCGCCCACGAGCAGGTGGCCGAGGCCGCGGTGGTGGGCGTGCCCGACGAGAAGTGGATCGAGGCGGTGACCGCCTTCGTGGTGCCCGCGCCCGGAGCCGACACCGACAGGCTTCCGGACGCTCTCGTCGAACACGTTCGGGAGCGGCTGGCCCCGTTCAAGGTGCCCAAGGCGGTGCGGGTGGTGACGGAACTGCCCCGCAACGCCTCGGGCAAGATCCTCAAGCGCGAACTGCGCGACTGAAGGCCTCAGCCCCGGTCCGCCGTGGAAGGGACGTCGGCTCCGTAACGGCGGGCCAGGGCGTGGAAGCCCTCCTTGGGTTCCCAGTGTCCGTCGTCGGGGGACAGACCCGACTCCAGGGCTGGCGGGCGCACGATCCCGAAGCTCGCCATGTCGCAGTCGCGGGTGGGGTCGGGGGAGTAGCGGCAGTCGCCCTCGACGAACATGCACAGGAACGCGCCGTGCACGTCCTCGGTTTCGTACACGTCGATGAGCCGCTCGATCATGTCGGCCTGGACGCCTTCGTCACGGACCGGGTTCCCCCGTACCCTCCGATCGTCCAGGTCGCGCCAGTCCAGGATGTCGGCGCCCGAGCCGCCCAGGGTCTCGGCGCCCCGGTAGGAGCAGCAGCCGAACTCGGTGACCACCACCGGTTTGCCCAGCCGGTTCAGGGCGCGCAGCCCCTGCCGGTAGGAGCCGCGGGTGAGCTCGTCGAGGTAGTAGTCCACTCCGATGATGTCGAAGGGCGTCCAGTCCACGGTCTCCCAGGTGCCCGAACCGTAGGTGAGCGGGCCCGGGAACTCCTCGCGGGCGGCGGCGACCAACCGGCGCAAGACCCTGTTCAGCCGGTGGTTGTAGTAGGAGGGCAGCATCCCGAACACGTACAGGGCCATCGTCCGGCGTCTCATGTCGCGGCCGGGGATGATGTCACGGTTGAGGATGGTGAGTTCGCAGCCCACGTTGAGCACCACCCGGTCGGGGTACTCCTCGATGAGCCGCCCGGCGAGTTCGGCGGCCCGGCCCACGTGTTCGACGAGTTCGTCGTGGCGGGCGTCCAGGGAACGGGGTTGCAGCCACACGTCCAGCCCCTGGGCCAGGGCGAAGCGGGCGGCCTGCTCCAGGCGGTCCAGGTCCTGACCGAACAGGGACACGGTGGTGCAGTGCAGGTCCTCGTGGATGACGCGCATCTCCTCGCGGACCACCTCGGGGTTCCAGCGCTCGCGTGAGTTCTGTCCGGGCACGTAGCCGGAACCGACGTCGTACATGACGCCGCGCACGGGGATCCGTCGACGTGGCAGGGCGTCCTGCTCCACCGGTACCCGAGTGAGTTCGGGGCGGGCCGCGAACAGGAACCGGATCGCCAGGTAGGCGGCGAAGGCACCGCCCATGTTCACCCCCAGGTTCCAGGCCCCGGAGCCGGCACCGAAGGAGAGGTCGACGCCGTGCAGCACGATGGCGGTGGCGGTCAGGGCCAGACGCACGCCCACCCCGGCCCAGACCCCGCCGGTGGTCATGCGCAACAGGCCGGTGAGGACACCGAGGAGGACGAGGTCGAGGAGTGCGTCGGCGGACCCCATGGACATGGACACCGCGCCCGCGAACAGGACGGTCTGGACGAGGATCACGGCTACCTGTGAGAGGTGGAACCCGAGCATGTGCTGGACGTAGCCGCGAAAGACCAGTTCCTCGGGCAGGATCTGCGCGAGCGTCATCAGCGGGGCGAGCAGCAGGGCCCAGAGGAGGGCCGGGAGCAGGGCCGCGGTGTCGAGGGTGGCGTTGCCGGTGATCAGCGCGGCGCCCACGACGAGGGCGGACACGGACCAGGCGCTCAGGGCGGCGGTCACCAGTGGCGGCCAGGCCCGTCCCGGGGTGCTCAGGCCGATCGAGGACAGGGTGCGCCCGGCGGTGCGGCACAGCGCCCACACCATCGGCAGGATCACCAGGACGAACGCGGTCGAGCGGACCGCCGTCCCCAGGGGTGCGTCGGGCGTGGTGGAGAACAGGTCGATGAGCGCGTACGCGGCCACGCCGGTCAGGGCGAACACCACGACCAGTGACCCGATCCGGATCAGGTCCTCGCGTAGACGGGGGGTTCCCGGTGGGGACATGAGTGCTCCAATGAACTCCGTACACTGTTCGATTAATGTAGAACAGTGTACGGAGTTTTGGCAAAGGGGGATGTCGGGTGAGTACCGCACGAAAGAGCGTCGAGGCCACGCTGGACCTGTTGTGGACCGGTCTCGGTCGGCCCAAACGCGGGCCCCGCCACCGGCTCACCGTCCAGCGCGTGGTGGAGGCGGCCATGGTCGTCGCCGAGTCCGAGGGCGTCGAGGCGCTGTCGATGCGCAAGGTCGCCGCCCACTTGGACGTCGGCGCCGCCACCCTGTACACCTACGTGCCCGACAAGGCCGCCCTGTTGGCCCTGATGGTCGACGAGATGACCGGTCAGGCGCCGCTCCCGCACACCCGCCCGGGCACCTGGCGGGAGAAGGTCCAGGCCTGGGCCCGTGAGGACCTGGCCTCCTTCCGCGCGCACCCTTGGCTGGTCGAGATCACCTCCGGCCCGTTCATCGGCCCCCACGCCTTCGCGTGGACCGACTCGGCCATCCGCGTCTTCGACGGCACCGGGCTCGACGCCGAGGAGGCCCTCGCCGTGGTGGAGGCCGTCGACGGTCTCGTCCAGGGGCACGTCGCCAAGGTGATCGAGGCCGACCGCGCCCGAGGCTGGGTCGATCCCGAAGGGCGCTCCTTCGCCACGATCCAGGAGGGCTACCTGACCACGCATCGGATCGAGGCCGGCCGTTTCGAGGCCATCGAACGTCTCCGGGACCCCTACGAGCCCGTGCGGGTCTTCGAACGGGCCCTGGCATGGCTGTTGGACGGGGTCGAACGGCGCGTCGCCGAACGCGCCGCGCAGGGCCGAGCGGAGGACGGCACCCTCTGACGTGCGGATCGTTCCGGGGAAGGGGCACGGGTGTGACTTGACGCACCAACAGACTAAGTGATTTAGTCACTATATGAACAAGAACGCGCCCTCCCTGTCCGAGCGGCTCGCGGACGACATCGTGGAGATCATCCGCCAGGAGAGCCTGGCGCCCGGAGACCTCATGGCCTCCTCCCGCGAACTCGCCCAGCGATTCGACGTCACCACCCCGACCGTGCGCGAGGCGCTGCGCCGGCTGGAGGCCACCGGCGTCGTGGAGTTCAGGCACGGGTCGGGCACCTACGTGGGCGCCGGATTCAGTCGGACCCTCCTGGTCAACCCGCACCTGCCCAGGGAGAGCGGGGACTCGGTCCTGGAACTGGCCGAGGCCCGTCTGGTCCTGGAACCGCCGATCGCCGCCACGGCCGCCCGTGTGCGCGACGACGAGCAACTGGCCCAGATCGAACGCTCCACCGTCAACGCCCTGCACCCGCCCCGCTTCGACGCCGAGGCACCCGTGCACTTCCACGTCGCGCTCGCCGCCGCCACCGGCAACACCCTGCTGCGGGAGACCGTCGAGGCGCTGCTCTTCGTGCGTTCACGCGAACAGGTAGAGATCAGGCACCGATACCACGACCGCGAACGCGACCACGCCGAGCACCTGGAGATCCACACCGCGGTCAAGGACCGGGACGCCGAGGCCGCCGAACGCCTCACCCGAGAACACCTGACCGCGATCAGGGACGCCGTGGCGGCCGCTTCGCGTGAGGCGGCGAACCGATGAGCACTTCCAGACCCCACACGCCGCGCCCCCATCACCTCGCCGACATGACCACCGAGCAGGCGGCCGAGGCCGTCACCGAGAGCCCGGTCGTCATCCTGCCCGCCGGGGCCTTCGAACAGCACGGTCCCGCCATGCCCTTGGCCACCGACCTGGTCAGGGCCGAGGCGGTGACCGATCGAGTGGCCGCACGCCTCTCCGGACGGGCCGTGATCGGCCCGAGCCTGCCGGTGGGAGTCTCCCCCCACCACATCGCCTTCGCCGGCACCCTCACCTTGTCCGTCGCCACCTTCCGCACCGTGCTGCGCGAGTACCTGGACGGGCTGTACGCGCACGGATGGCGCAAGGTCCTGGTCGTCACCGGACACGGCGGCAACAACGCGGCCCTGACCACCCTGGCCCAGGACCTGCTGGCGGAGCTGCCCGACCTCGAATTCGCGTGGTCGCCCCTGACCTCCATCGCCGCCGACGTCGTGGCCCGCATGCCCAAGAGCGAGGTCCACGGCCACTGCGGTGAGGCCGAGACCTCGCAGATGCTCCACCTGGCACCCGACCTGGTCCACACCGACCGCTTCGCCCCCGGCACCAGGAACCTGTCCGAACTCGACGCGCTGCCCCGACTCGCCCGCCGTCCCGGGCACCCCACCCTCCAGGTGCGCTACGACCGACTCAGCGCCAACGGCGTCCTGGGCGACCCGGCCCGGGCCACCGCCGAGGACGGCGCGGCCATCGTCGACCGCGTCGTCGCCGAGATCACCGAGTTCGTCGAGGAATGGCTCAAGGCCTGACCCGGCCCTGAGCGGGTCGATCCGCCGCACCAAGGCGGACCGACCCCCTCGCCCAAGCCCACCGGGCCCGCCACCGCCGCGGGCCCGGTAACGACCGAATCCACAGGCCCCCGGTCGCGTTCGCGATGGCCGAGGGTCCGCCAGCCGTACCCGAAAACGCTCCCGAGGCGTCCGCACACCGACGGAAGAGGACACCATGAGTCGCCCGCACCGACGACCCCTCGCCCGCCTGACGATCACACTCGCCCTACCCGCCCTGATCCTGTCGAGCACGTCCACAGCCGCGACCGCCGTCGCCCCGGCCCACGACACCACCGCCCCGCACCGCTCCCAAGGCTGCGCGAGCCCGCCGCCCCAAGAACCCGGGCAGAGCGTCCAACACCGCCTGAACAGCGCGGACATGGAACGCTCCTACTGGCTCCACCTGCCCGACGACTACGACGAGCACCGCGCCTGGCCCGTCGTCCTCGCCTTCCACGGACGGGGCAACACCGGTGCCGGAACCGAGGAGTTCTCCGGACTCTCCGAACTGCCCGCCGTCGTCGTCTACCCCGAAGGGGTGATCGGCCAGGGCGACGGCGACCGACAGGCCTGGCAGGGCGCCCCCTACTCCGCGCCCGGTGTGGACGACGTCGCCTTCACCCACGACCTCCTGGACACCGTCGAGTCCGATCTGTGCGTGGACCGCGCACGCGTCTACGCCACCGGAAAGTCCAACGGCGGCGGCTTCACCGCGCTCCTGGCCTGCGCCGCCGCCGAACGCGTCACCGCGATCGCCCCGGTCGCTCCGGCGCTCTACCCCCACGACCTGGACTGCGAGCCCGAGCGTCCGGTCCCCACGCTGTCCTTCCACGGCACCGAGGACGCCACGATCCCCTACACCGGAGACCCCGAGCGCGGCCTGCCCGACCTTTGGACCTGGAACGCCGAACGGGCCGAGGCCGGCGACTGCCGACCCGACCCGCGCACGCGCAGGGTCGACCCCGACGTCATCGAGTACCGCTGGACCGGCTGCGCGCCGGGAGCGGCGGTAGGACACGTCGCCATCGAGGGCGGCGGACACACCTGGCCCGGCGCCGACTCCTACAGCGGCGGCGGTCACACCACCCGGACCATCGAGGCCCATGAGGAGATGTGGCGGTTCATGAGCCGCTTCCGCCTGCCCCTCGTCTGACCCGCACCGCACAGCTCAGCTCAGGAGTACCCCATGTCCCGATCCACCTCCGGTGGCCCTGACGCCACCGGTTCCGACCACGCCGGCGACCCGACCACGGACAACGACGTCCCACTGCCGCGCATCATCCGTGCCATGGCGGTGATCGAGCGGGTCGGCAACGCGCTCCCGCACCCGTTCTGGCTGTTCTGGATCCTCGCCGCGATCCTGGGAGTGGCCAGCGCCATCATGGCGGGGCTCGACGTCTCCGTGGTCTCCCCGAGCGACGGGGAGACCGTGGTGGTCCGCAACCTGCTCAGCGGCGAGGGCATGGCGATGGCCCTGTCGACGATGATCGACAACTTCGCCGCGTTCCCGCCCATGGCGACCATCGTCGCGGTCATCATGGGCGTGGCGGTCGCCGAACGCAGCGGGTTCCTGTCCTCGCTCATGCGGGTCAGCGTCTCCCGTGTCCCCACCGGCTGGGTGGTGTTCGCGGTCGCCTTCGCCGGAACGATGTCGCACGTGGCCTCGGCCGCCGCCTACATCATCCTCGTCCCCCTCGGCGGGCTGGCCTTCCGCGCCGTCGGACGTTCACCGATCCTCGGTGTGGTCGTCGCCTACACCGCCATCGCCTCCGGCTACGACGCCAGCCCGATCCCCACCCCCAACGACGCCATCTTCGCGGGCATCACCACGGCCGCAGCCCAGGTCGTGGACCCGGGGGCCTTCGTCTCGCCGCTGAGCAACTGGTACTTCAACATCGCCTCCTCGGTGGTGCTGGCCACGGTCATCACCGTGATCACCAAGTTCGTCCTGGCCAAGCGGCCCGACCTGGACCCCGACCCGGACGCGGACCTGGAGAACATCGGTTCGCTGCACCTGAGCGACGCCGAGCGCTCCGGGCTGCGCCGCGCCCTGGTCGCGCTGATGCTCGCCCTGATCGTCCTGATCGCCATCGTCGTCCCGCAAGGCTCCCCGCTGCGCGGCGAGGACGGCGGCCTGGCCGAGTCGCCGCTGCTCACCGGGGTCGGCGCGCTGGTGGCGCTGCTGTTCGGTCTGGTCGGCATCGTCTACGGTCACCGCGTCGGCACCATCGAGAAGCCCGGCGACGTGCCCGCGCTGATGGTCCAGGGCATCAAGCAGATGGCGCCCGTCCTGGTCCTGTTCTTCGCGATCGCCCAGTTCCTGGCGTACTTCGACTGGACCCACATCGGTGACGTGATCGCGGTCCGCGCGGCCGAGGCCCTGCAGACCAGCGGCATCCCGGTGGTCGTGCTGTTCCTGTTCATCCTGGTGCTGCTGAGCCTGATCAACATCATCATCACCAGCGGTTCGGCCATGTGGGCGATCTGCGCACCCGTCCTGGTACCGATGCTCATGCTCATCGACGTGCCCGCCGAGACCACCCAGGCGCTGTTCCGGATCGCCGACTCCGGCTCGACCGCCATCACCCCGATGAGCCCCTACTTCGTGATGGCGCTCGGATTCCTGCAGCAGTACCGCAAGAGCGCCGGAATCGGCACCCTGGCCTCCTACACGTTGCCGTTGGCGATCGGCATGACGGCGGTCTGGACCCTGCTGTTCCTGGCCTGGTGGGCCCTGGGCATCCCGCTCGGCCCCGGCGCCCCGGTGCGCTGACCCAGGACACGCTCCGGCCCCGACGGTGGCACGAGGCCATCGGGGCCGGAGCCTGGCGTTCAATGGTCCACGGGCGGTTCCCCGGGCGCCGTCGCCCACGTGGTGTCGGCCTCGGTGCCCAGGTCGAACTCCAGGTGTCCGCCCTCCTCCAAGAACGACTCCGGCAGCCACGAGGCGCCGTGCTCGTCCCCGTCCAGACGTACCCCGTGCACGTACACCGAGTCCGGGCCGGCCCCGGGGGCGCTGATGGTGATCGGGCCGCGCCCCGGCGGGGTCAGGCGGACGTGGGTGAAGACCGGGCTCGACAGCAGCATCTCACCGCGCCCGGGCGCCTGCGGGAACAACCCCAACGACGCGAACACGTACCAGGCCGACATGGTCCCCAGGTCGTCGTTGCCCGGCAGGCCCGCCGGCCCCGTCCCGTACTGGGACGCGATGATCTCCCGCACCGTCTCCTGGGTCTTCCACGGCTGCGCCAACCCGTTGTACAGCCACGGCGCGTGCAACCCCGGCTGGTTGGTCGGATCGTAACGAAGCGGGTCACCGCCGCCCACCGACCACTCGCCGTCGGGGGTGCGGAAGAACCCGTCCAATCGCTCGGCGGCCACCTCGCGCCCGCCCATCGCCTCGGCCAGACCACCGACGTCGTGCGGTGCCATCCACGTGTACGTCGCCGCCGTGCCCTGCGCGAACCCGGTCCCCGACGCCGGATCGAAGGGCCCCACCCAGGAACCATCGCCGTTGCGAGCCCGCATGTACCCCGCGTCCTCGGTGGCCCGCGGGTCGAAGACGTTGCGCCAGTACCCGCCCCGATCGGCGAACATCTCGGCGTCCTCCGCAAGGCCCAGACGCCGCGCCCACTGACCCAGGGAATGATCGGCCACGGCGCCCTCCAAGGTCTCGGCCGCCCCGCCCCAACAATGGCAGTCGTCGTGCGGGGCGTACTCCAACTCCAGGTAGCGCTCCAGGTTCGGGCGCTGCCCCTCGCACTGACCCGGGCAACCCGCGTCGGACAACCCGTCCGGATGCGGTTCGGTGGCCTGGGCCCGCAACGACGCGTAGGCGGCCTCGGCGTCGAAGCCGTCCACCCCCATCGCGGCGAACGTGGCCAGGGTGATCGCGGACGGGTCGCCGGTCATCACGTGCGTGGGGCCGTTGACGTGCACCCACCGGTCCCACACGTGGCCGTTCTGCTCGGAGAAGTTCAGCAGCGACTGCGCGAAGTCCCCGGTCACCTCCGGCTCCAACAGCGCCGACAGTTGGATCTGGGCGCGGTACTGATCCCAGCCGGAGAAATTGGAGTACTGGGCGCCCTGACCGTCGACGATCCGCTGAGGTTCGCCGTCCATACCGGGGTAGCGTCCGTCCACGTCACTGACCAGGTTGGGCTGGAGCAGCGAGTGGTACAGGGACGTATAGAACTCGGTGTGGAGGTCCTCGTTCCCGCCGCCGACCGCGACCGCGCCCAACCGTTCGTTCCAGGCCTCGCTCGCCCGCTCGGCCACGGTGTCGACGGCGGCGTCGTCCTCGACCTCCGCCTCCAGATTCGCCCGGGCGCCCTCGGCGCTCACATAGGAGACCCCCACGCGCATCCGCACGTCCGACCCCTCGGGGAAGGACACGTAGCCGCCCGAACCAGTTCCCCGGCGGGCGTCGCGGTCGTACCCCTCGCCACCGGAGGCGGTGGTGGCCCCGGGCATGAGTTCGTCGTCCTCCCAGGTGCCCACCTCGCTGAAGTCGGTGTCGAAGCTCGCGGTGAAGTGCAACCGGTAGTAGGAACGGCGGTTGTTCTCTCCGCCGTTGGCGCGTTGGCCACAGAAGGAGCCGGTGAGCACCGACCCGGAGACCGTCCTGGTCTCCTCGTCGATGCCGACCTCGGCCTCCTCGCTGCCGTTGAGCGAGTTGGAGGCGCGCAGCAACAGGGTGGCCGGGTCCCCCTCGGGGAAGGAGAACTCGCCCACCCCGGCCCGATCGGTCACGGTCAGGTCGGTGTGCACCCCATTGGCCAAGGTCACCGTGTAGTGGCCGGGCTCGGCGGACTCGTCCTCGTGGTCGAAGTCGCTCGCGTAGATCTCGTCGGTGGTGTCGGCGCTGGGGGAGGAGTCCACCGGAACGGTCACCGGCATGATCGGCAGGTCCCCGGCCGCGCCCGGGTGGCAACCGGCCCCGTTGACGTGTGTGAGGGCGAAGCCGCGCACCCGGGTGGTGTCGTAGTGGTAGCCGTTGGCGGCGCCGGTGTCGGTCTGGTCGCCGGGGGTCGTCGTGGGGCTCCAGGAGACCATCCCGAACGGGCGTACCGCTCCGGGGTAGGTGTTGCCGCCCCCGGCGGTGCCGATGAACGGGTCCACGTACCCGACCGGGTCGGTGACCAGGTCGGGCTCGGATTCGGAGTTCGCGGTGGGGGAGGAGGGCGCGATCAGGCTGAGGGCGAGGAGCGGCGTGCACAGCGCGGCGAGCAGGGCACGGGGCGTACGGGAGGAAGGGGGCATCGGAATCCTCTGCGGGGTGGCGGGTCAGGGAAGTGTCCCCCATCCCGTGGCCCGCGCCCAGACCCCCGGACGCGACGGAACGGGATTTCCCCGAGGCTTCCCCGCTCGGTCACCCTCCCGTGGGAGTTCGCCACCGGACCGCTCAGGCGGCGACGGTGAACATCCGCCTCGGGTGGGCGCCGGCCTCCACCTCATCCACCATCGCGACCGCGTAGTCGGCCTTGCTGATCCGGCTGCGGCCCTGATCGTCGGTGAGAAGGACGTCGCCGCCGGCCCGGTAGTGGCCGGTGCGTTCACCATCGCCGACCAGTTCGATCGGCGGCGCCAGGTAGGTCCAGAGCACGTCGCGGTTGATCTTGTAGAGGAAGAAGACCCGCTCCATGGTGCGGCCGGCCTTACGTCGGGGGCCGCGGGCAACGCTCTGCTGCCAGTGAATGGAGGTGCGAGAGGCGTCGGCGAACAGGGGGCCGGGATCGCCGACGGTGATGAGGCGGATCGGGGAACGGGCCAGTAACAGCAGCAGGTGGCGGTTGACCGAGAGGTGGTCGCGTTCGCGGCCGGCGGGCACCTGGTAGGCGTTGATCAGGACGTCGAACTCCGCGAGGTCGGGGCGGGTGAGGTCCCGGGGGTCGCGTCGGACGGCGGTAACGGGCGCGGACCATCGTTCGGGATCGTCCACGAACGCGGTCACTTCGTGGCCGCGCGCGGCGGCCTCGGTCGCTATGTGTTCGGCGAGCCCACCGGCGACGCCGATGATGCCGATCGTGCTGGTCACGGAAGTTTCGTGCATGGGAGCCCCCTGCGAATAGATGTGCGCTCCAGTCGTGTCATTCGGGGCCGGTACGGGTGGGGGTCGAGGCCGACCTCGTGGCGGAGATGTCTCCGCCACGTATTACAACTTATCCGGAGAACCCTCCGCCAAACAAGACCTCCTCGGTGTGACGAGGATTCCCACCCACCGAAAACCCCGCTCTGAACAGGGGACACATCGGATACGCTGAGGCGGAGAAGTCTCCGTGGCACCGGCCGTAGGAAGGTCCTACATGTCGACGAAGCGTGTCGAACAACTCCACGCACAGGGGCTTCGAACGCGTGCCAGCCTGCTGGAGGTCGCGCGCGAGGCCTTCGAGGAGTCCAGGGACGTCTCCCTGAACTCCATCGCCAAGAGGGCCGGGGTGGGCATCGGCACCCTGTACCGGCACTTCCCCACCCGCGAGGACCTGGTCTTCGAGCTCTACCGCGACCAGGTGCAACGGCTCACCCGGGCCTCCGGTGAACTCCTCGACGAGCACTCGCCGCAGGAGGCGTTCCGGTTGTGGCTGGAACGCTTCGCCCGCTACGCCATGACCAAGGCCGGGCTCCTGGAGGTGCTGCGCACCGCCACCGCCCACGGCCGATTCGCCCAGGTCGGGCGGGGCCCCGTGGCCGACGCCGTCGAACACCTGCTCGTCGCCAACCAACAGGCCGGCACCCTGCGCGCCGACCTGACCGCCGACGACGTCCTGCTGGCCGTGGCAGGCCTCTATCAGCTCGACCCCTCCGCCGAGGACTGGGAACGACGCGCCCACCGCCTCCTCGACCTGGCCCTGTGCGGTCTACGCCCCCGCGACTGAGCCCGGGGCGGAATGCCGCACCCACATGATCGGTGGTCGGTTCGTGAGGGAATGGGCCTTCCGGAATGGGCCTTCCGGAATGGGTCTTCCGAGAACGGCCCTTCCGGGGGCTGATCTTCTGGGAATGAGCCTTCCGGGAATGAGCCTTCCGGGAATGAGCCTTCCGGGAGCTAGTGCCGTGGCCGGGAACGTTCGCCTGGGTGAGTGATCGGTGTCAGGGTTGACCGCAACACCAGCAGCCGATCCTGGGAGCCGCGGTGTCCGCACCCCTCAAAGCCCGCAGACTCACCGATCCTGAGGGCCAAAAACTGCAACGCATCGTC